>JASGGE010000107.1:0-13852 GCA_047605205.1 Siphonobacter sp. | reverse complement strand
CACAAGCAACTGGGACAATCCTAAACTTGTCAACCTATATTAGGACGACTCAAAATGAGTAACAAGGATCTTGTTACTCATTAACCATGTTTTCTCAGGAAAGATGATAATTTTTCATTTTGTTGTAAAGCGTTTTTCGGTCGATTCCTAACAACTGAGCAGCTTTACTTTTATTGAAATTAACCTGTTTTAAGGTTTTTAAAATCATTTCATACTCGGCTTCCAAAGCTGCCGATCTTAGATTAGGTTTATCGGGCCGGAACGCTTCTCCTGATGGAATAACTACTGGAATAACAGGCTCCGGTATTGGAAAACTAGGCGTTTCAGGAAGGTAAACGTTAGGAATTGGTATCGTGGATTCCAACGTTTGGAGTTTGTTGAAATGAACAATTTCAAAAGGTAAATCGCGTGATTCTATCTGTTCGTTATCGGTTAATAAAGTAGCCCGTTTAATAACATTTCTCATCTCACGAAGGTTACCAGGCCATTCGTACCGCATAAACAAATCAACTACATCTTCGGCAAAGCCTTTTACATCCTTACCAAGTTCACCATTGGTGGCCTGAAGAAAATAATCCGCAAAAAGCATAATATCTGCTTTACGATCCCGCAGGGGAGGAACATCAATACTAAATTCGTTAAAACGATAGTACAAATCCTCGCGGAATTTACCTTTTCGGGCAGACTCAACCAGGCGTTCATTCGAAGCAACTATAATCCGGACATCAATAGGGATTTCTTTAGTCCCTCCCAGACGACGCAACTTACGTTCCTGCACTACGCGTAACAAAGACACCTGCACGTCATAGGGAAGGTTACTTACTTCATCGAGGAAGAGGGTTCCGCCATGAGCCTGCTCAAAATGCCCAATTTTCTGATTAAGTGCTCCGGTGAATGCTCCCTTTTCATGCCCAAATAGTTCTGAACCGGCCAGCTCTTTCGAAATAGCCCCACAATCCATAGCGACAAAGGCTCCTGATGAACGTTTGCTACGTTTATGAATTTCCTGAGCAACAGCTTCCTTACCAGAACCGCTTTCTCCGTAAATAATAACGCTATAATTGGTGGGAGCAACTAAATCAACCTGGCGGTAGAGGTAACGAGATTCGGGGCCATTCCCGAAGAGATATTGTTCATTACCAATACTCCGGCGAGTAGCAGGCTGAGAAGACATTCCCCCTGTTTCCGCTGGAAAGGCTGGTCTTGTATTACTTTTTTCAAGAGCTTTCCGAATAGTTACCAAAATCTCATCTGGAAATAATGGCTTGGTTACATAATCGTATGCTCCCTGTTTCATTACATTTACCGCAATCCTGATATCAGAATAGCCCGTAATGATGATTACGGGAACATGCGGAAACTGCTCCTTAATACGAACCAACAATTGCCCACCATCCATATCACCAAGTCTAAAATCAGTCATCACCAGGTCAGGCTTAAACTCGGTTAATATTTCTAAACCAGAGATGCCATTATGAGCGATGGCTACTTCAAAACCATTACGACCTAAAAACCGCCGTAGGAGAAGACAAATGTCAGTATCGTCATCAATAACTAATATTTTTTGCATAAAGACCTGATCAATTGGAATAAAGCTCGTGGATTAACCACATAACAGGACAACAAAAACACTTTTCTAACACCTCTTGATGATCTTATGTGAAGATGTACCGTTAGTTTTAGAAAATTATGAAGATGATTTATTCCTTTTTAGTACTCTTTATTAAACCCCACGACGGAATTGGGCGGCCTGAATACCTAACTGATCACGGTATTTTGCGACAGTGCGTCGTGAAATGTTATACCCTTGCCCAGCCAATAAACGCATCAAGTCAAAGTCATTAAATGGATTACGTTTATCTTCGCAAGAAATATGTTCTACTAATGCCTGCTGAATAGCCCGGTTTGACACTTCCTCACCATTTTCTGTCCGAATCCCCTCGGTAAACAATTCCTTCAAATGTAATAACCCAAATGGGGTTTGAGCATATTTCCCAGAAGTTACCCGAGAGATTGTCGAAATATCCATTCCTATCCGGTCAGCTACGTCTTTCAAAATCATTGGCTTCAGTTGCCGAACATCCCCCGTTTCAAAATAAGGTCGCTGCAATTCAACGAGCATACGCATAGCCTTATGCATGGTGTCTTCGCGTTGTTGAATGGCATCAACCAGCCATTTGGCTGACTGAAGCTTATTCTTCAAATAGCTGGCTGCTCCTCGTTCACGAGAGGTATCTACTAAACTAATTAATGAATTATTTACACGTAAATCAGGCCAGTTACCTCGGTTTAGAGCCACTTCAATGCGACCGTAGTCATCATAATGAAGTACATAATCCGGAATGATACCTCTTTTTACCACAAATGAATCATTGTTTCCTCCGACAATTGGCTTCGGGTTTAGTTTTCCAATTTCAGCCAGCACCTTCCGCAGCTCTTCTTCGTTTATGGACATTGACTTACAGATTTTCTCAAAATTCCGATTTGAGAGTTCTGTGAAACAACACGAAACCACTTCAAGAGCTCGTAAGGTATATTGGCTTGCCTGCCGACGTTCCAACTGTAGCGTTAGGCATTCCTGTAAATCACGAGCGGCTAATCCGGCAGGATCTAATTCATCGTGAATACGGGATATTATTTCCTCAATTTCAGCAGAGTCGACAAAAATTCCATGCCCAAATGAATAATCATCAGCTAACGCTTCTGAATCACTTCGTAAAAAGCCATCGTCGTCTAATGATTCAATAATATATTCAGCAATGTTTCGCTGTTTGTCGTTTAAATCTATCCAGCGTATTTGCTCTTTTACTACTTCCCGCCAGGTTTCCTGTTCAACAACTGGCATTGCGTATAGATCATCAGCGGCATTAGGATCCTGGCTCAGGCGAGTTTTATACTCCGGAATATCATCATTTGAAAACTCTTCCCAATCGCGGTAATCTTCTATCCCTACGGGGGTGTCCAATTCAGCCACAAAATCGTCCCGATCATTATCAGAATCATTCTCATCTGCTTGTTCCACTTCGGCTACACCTTCCTCTAGCAGCGGATTTTCTTCAAGTTCGTTGCGTAAATGCTGCTCAAGCTCAAGGGTAGACAACTGCAAGAAATTCAGAAACTGAATTTGTTGAGGGGCAACCCGCAACGTTTGTTTCTGGGTTTGCGACAGGTGAACGGATGTACTCATAAGTCAAGAGGTATTAATGTTGGCCGGTATAACTTGAGCTTATCATTACGTCTAAAGTCAAGCCAACGAACTAATTCGGCGGATAAACATTACAATTTTTAGGTATATATACAGGCCAATATAACCTATTTTTTTTACTGATAATCAGTGGAATTACCATTTAAATAAAACTAAATGCCCAGCCTTAACGTTGTTTTAGTATGTTTACGATATCGTTATTCTACAGTCCCGAAGCATCCTCTGTTTTTCCCATATTGTAGAAAATAAACCCCATCCACCGCATATTTACTGAATGAAAAGTCCAAGGATATGGCTGCTTAACCTTTCCGCCGCAACGGCAATGGCTATTCTTATTTTGCTTACCTACCTATGTCTTGATCAAGTGCAATCAGGGTTATGGTTTAATGAACGGGTAGAACGAACTTATAAGGTCATTTTAGCTAGTGAAAAGTTATTATCTGCTGCAAAAGACACTGAAACCGGCCTAAGAGGGTATTTACTATCCAAGAATCAATTATTTCTGAGAACTTACAAAGAAGGAAGAGGCCATTTTGATGCTGCAGTCAAAACCATTATCCCTCTTGTAAATGACAATATTCATCAGTCCCGACGGATCGCCATTCTTCGTAATCTGGCAAAAGATAAATGGGTAACCATGGATCAGAACATTGCTAATCCGAACGCCTCCGCGAGCCAAATAGAAGCCGATGTATTGAAAAGTAAGGCGAGCCTTGATGCTATTAAAGACGTAATTAAAGAACTTCAGGCCGAAGAGCAAGTCTTGTTATATGGCCGCCTGGAAGCCCGGCAAAAAAAATTAAATCTCACCCCTACTTACCTTTTAGTAATGGCTTTAATAGCGGGGGGATTGTTAATCATTTCGGCGTTTCTTTTAAGCCGGGAACTCCGTAAACGTATTCGTACCCAGAAAGATTTAGAAAATAAAATCGAAGCCTTAAATCGTTCTAATGCCGAATTAGAACAATTTGCTTACGTAGCCTCCCATGACTTGCAGGAACCACTCCGTAAAATCAGAGCTTTTGGCGATCGTTTAGTAATACGACAAAAAGACAACCTAACCGAAGAAGGCCAATCTCTTCTTTCAAAAATTACCGGAGCAGCTGAACGAATGCAAGGGCTTATCAACGATTTGCTTACCTTTTCTCGTATGGTTAGCCAGAAAGACAATATTCAGTTAATTGATTTAAATGAGATAATTGAAGAAGTAAAAAATGATTTATCCTTATGCATCGCCGAAAAAAAAGCCACTTTTGATATTGATCCTCTCCCCCAAATTATGGGATATGCGAACCAAATGCGGCAACTAATGTTAAATTTGCTAAGTAATGCATTGAAGTTTAGTCAGCCGTTTAAAAGCCCTTTCATTCAAATTAAATATTCGCAGATAAAAGGCGACCAAATCCCTGGCTTAGATTCTTCCGTAAAAAAACAACAACTTTACCATCTTATTTCGGTTAAGGACAATGGTATTGGGTTTGAAGAAGAATATGCAGAGAAGATATTTGTTATTTTTCAGCGTCTGCATAGTAAAACTTCTTATGAAGGTACGGGTATTGGGTTAGCAATATGCAGACGAGTCACCACTAATCATGGTGGGTATATTCTTGCAGAAGGAAATCCCGGAGAGGGAGCTCTTTTTAAAATTTATCTGCCTCTTGATACCGAACTTACTGAAGTTAGTGCTTTAGGATAAAAGGACCGCTCTATTATAAGCTGCCTTTCACACATCAAACTTGAAAGAGCAACGATTTTACATGAATACACAGATTCCAATTCTGGTTGCTGATGATGATGAAGATGACCGCTTTTTTATCAAAACGGCTTTCCATGATAGCCAAGTAACGAACGATGTCTTTTTTGTTGCCGATGGCGTTGAATTAATGCAGTATCTGCTGCATGAAGGTGCTTTTACGGATACACAGAAATACCCAAGACCGGGCATTATTTTCCTTGATTTAAATATGCCTCGTAAAGATGGCTGGGAAGTTCTGCTGGAAATCAAGCAGAATCCGGCACTACGAGCTATTCCTGTAGTAGTACTTACTACGTCTAATTCCGAACGAGATATTCTTCGTACGTATGAGTCAGGGGCTAACTGCTATATCACCAAGCCCATTTCATTTGACCAGCTCTTGCATATTATTCAAAGTTTTGGTCAGTTCTGGTTAAATACAGCTTCTATTCCCGGTAAGTAAATAAGAGAAAAATAACAAAAGAAAGGGTTGGTTTAAAACCAACCCTTTCTTTTGTTATAGAGAGACTCGACTAGGATACTCTTCTGGATCTAGGCGAACGGTTTCAATCCATTCCACTCCTGGTTTTTCAGCAGTTGCATTTTTTAGCCACCGCAAAAACCGCACTTTTAAACTGGGTTTGGGGGCTTCAACCCGTACAATGTCCACGGGTTTCTCGTCCGTCACACGCTTCACCCACCGTAAAGACTTAATCAACACTTCCGTACGATCTGTCTTATTGACATAATTAGAGGCAACACGTTTCACAACAAATGGAATTATAAAACGAATTGGCCAGGCGGCTCTTCCAATGGGCGTTTGTCTTAATAAAAGATCCACTCCTCTGGCTACTCCTAACTGAACAAAACCGCGATCAGGCTTCGCAATCATACCTGATATAGCATGCATAACTTGCCGGGCAGGATTAATTTCTTCTTTTATATCTTCAAACTGTCGCTGAATACCAACTCGTGAATTTTCAATCCGGTTTTTCAACCTGGCTCGTTCAGCTTGCAAATCGGATATATTCTCAATTTTTGTTTTCATAGTAAATCTTTATCATAAATGATCTCTAGAAGGTCTGGTATGCTGATTTTATTCATCTGATTTAGTATAATAGAACTTTTTAATCAGGGCATTCAAGACCGGGAACTTGATAAATTTATCTCTGACCACAAATAAAAGAAGCGTAATTACCAGATAACCAGCGGCGATCCAGCCGAAACCTGCTGCGGTGCTACCGATTTTTTCTCCAATCCAGAACCCTAAGGCCATGCTGCCAAACAGGACAGCAAAGCCGCCAATAGTCGCTACAATTAAACCCGTTACAAAAGAAGATAAATAATCAGCGGCCTTATCAGAAGCGTCCAGCACAATCATGTTCCAGCGTGCTTCTATATAATCGGTTGTTCGCCCAAATAAATCTTCAGCTGAATGCCGTATTTCTTTAAATGGCTCCATACAGTGGGGTAGAAAGGTTGAATGTCGATCAACTTTTATGCAAACGGGGAACCCAAGGTTGAGTTCCCCGTTTGTACTATCAAGTCACCAATAGTTAGTTCACTTCTTCGTTAATTTTTTTCTTAGCCGACTGAGCTACTTCTTCTGCTTGGCTTTGTAAGTCTTCAAATTTAGAACGAGCTCTGTCTTTCAAATCATTAGCCTTTGCAGTAGCCTGATCTTTCAGATCTTCGTACGTATCTTTTCCTTTCTGAATAGCCTTCAAAAGTTCATCAGCAATATCATTCACTTGCTTTTTCACTTTTCCACGGGTATCTGTGCCTTTATCAGGAGCAAATAATAAACCAATTACAGCACCTGCAGCAGCAGCTGTTACGATACCCAAAAAAATTTTCCCATTATTTGACATGGCATGTTCAAGTTTAAATGTGAGATGTTTTAATTCGACGTACAAGATAGAAACTCTCGTGCCACAACAACCAAATTTTATAAAAAAATAAATATGGGGAAAATGATTTTCCCCATATAAGGTAATCCTCAACCCGTTTGTTAAACAAACAGTAAGTACTTATAAACAGGTATTCTGTTTTCTCCACGATAAAGAAAACCTCAATATGAGTAATAATGACCCCATGTATATTTGGCATACAATTTTCCATCTTTGATGCCGGATACCACACCGTACAGGTGTTTTAGGTTAGGTGGAAGATCGGCATTGGGTGAGTCTTTCGGGCTTACCCAATCTTATTTCAAACATGGTGTGGATTATATAGAACAGATTATGCCCACGTATTTTGCTATTCCGAACGAGTACGGAAAAAACATGAAAGTACTAATAGTTGACGATGAAGAAGATCTATGTATGCTACTAGGAAGTTTCCTGAGGCGTAAGAAAGCAGACGTAAGCTATGCGAATGATCTTCAAACCGGGCTTGAAACCTTAAATCAGGTACATCCAGATATCATTTTTTTAGATAACAATTTGCCCGATGGCACCGGCCTTGACGCTCTGCCTAACTGGCGTCAGTCACATCCGGAAAGTCGTATTGTGATGATCAGTGCCATGAGTAATTTACGTGAACGTGCTTTGGCTAACGGAGCAGATGCTTTCCTGGAGAAACCACTTAGCTTCCATTCCGTTGAATCTGTTTTAGATTGACACTATACTCAACCCACTTGTCATATGATACTCGGTTCAGTTTTTTTATTGAACCGGGTTTTTTATTGCCCTGCCTGGTACGGTATTTTGATTTATACGAATCAATTACAAACCTTTTAAGTAGTCATGAAAGATACAGCAGAATTACAAGAAACTACTCCTGGCGTGGGTAAGTTAACTCATAAAGTTGATGCTAAAATTGGTATTCCTCAAAAGGATACCGCAAAAGTGGCAGCAATCTTAAATCAGCTATTAGCTGATCAGCATGTCCTTTACGTAAAGACTCGTAATTATCACTGGAATGTAGTGGGGCCAAGTTTTATGGAATATCATTTGTTCTTCGAACGACTTTATAATGAGATGGCCGAGAACATTGACGAGATTGCCGAGCGGGTCCGCTCATTAGGCGAACACACGGTGGGCTCAATGGCTGAATATTTAGCTGCTGCTAACTTAAAAGAAACGAAGCAACCTTTCAATGAACCATTAAAAATGGCAGCTGATTTGTTACATGACCACGAGTGGCTGTGTACTTGGTTACGTGATCAGATTGATGTAATTGATACTGAAACAAAAGATACCGGCACTGCAGACTTTCTGACTGGTATTCTGGAATATCACGAAAAACGTTCCTGGATGCTACGTGCCTATCAAGGATAGTTTTTCTCAAAAAAGCCCCGCTTTCTTATAGGAAGCGGGGCTTTTTCTGATGTTTGACTTACTCTTGCAGGCTTTTCTGAGCTGCATCAATTTTACGATTCAACTCCCGTTTAAATTCTTTCCATTCAGCCTTTGTTTCGTTTTTGAACTCTTTTAACGAGGCATCCAGCTTATCTTTTTCTAGTTCAAGCTTCGCTTTACGTTCTTTCCAACGTATTTTTTCTTTAGCGGTGGCTTTATCTATTTTAGCGTCAAGCCGATCTATTTCATTTTGTAAGGCCTTTTTCTGTTCCTCTGTTTTCACTTTCATTTCGGCTTTATCTTTCTCAAGGTTTTCCTTGGTTTCCTCAGTTGTTTCCTTCACGTCTGATGCTACATCGTCATACGCTTCTTTCGTTTTATCAGCTACTTTATCAGCCGCTGCTTCAACTTTATCCTGTGCCTGCTGCAAATCATCCGCCGCTTTATGTTTATCCTCCGATGAACATCCTGTTAAGACAAATACTCCTAAAACGAAGGCTGTTGATATGGTAATGAACTTTTTTTTCATGATACGTTGGTTTAAAATTATTCATTCTGGTTTTGTGAGAAGATTAACACGCTATAAGGGGCAATGCTAACCGTGGCAGATGCTGGCTGGTGATCCTGGCCTTCGTCTAATGCGAGTGTATCATAGACCGATAAATCCGTAAAATCTTTATCATAACCCATATAATCACTATTAAAACGCAATTTCCATAGACCTGAAGCGGGCATTCCAATTTTGTAAGAAGCAAATGTTTGATTTGAAAAGTTAGCTACCACAATGGTGCTATCCTGGCGGCCTCTTTCTTCCCAACGATGAAAAACCATCAATTTTGCATCATTATTATTATGATATACGTCAATATGTGAGCCGGTTAACCCTTTCGTAGTACCTTCTGTATTTCGACGAAGGTGTATCAGATCCTGATATAAACGAGATATTCCTTTGAATTTACGCAGGCGTTTCCAATCAAGAGGGTCACCATCATCAAACCATTTGTCTTCCAGAATCGTTTGTCCCTGAAATAACATGGGAATACCTGGAGCAGTCAAAACTAAAGCAGCACCTAATGTAGAACGTTTTTTGGCAAAATAATCGTCCACATTATCGACTGAAGCAATTTCCTGAACAACGCGAGCCTGTCCATTCGCTACTTCGTCATGTGATTCTGTATAAATAACCCGTTGACAAAAGTTACCGTTATAGCCATTCGTTAATGCCTGAGCTACTGTATTTAAATCCCGGTCAGCATCATTTCCCTGAATGAGGGCATTCCTTATGGGGTGCACGAAATCAGCATCCCATTGGCTGCTGAAGCCTAATCCGCCCTCCGTGACTGAAGCCGTTATGATATCAAGGCCGTGAAGATCTTCGGCTACTGTAAATTTATAAGGGTACTTTTCGTGAATTTCCTTGTTAATCCAGCTAATAAGTGAATAGCCGTCGTGCAACATATCTCCTGGATTTTCATCTCCGTTTACGTGGCGGATATAAGGAACCATATCCATCCGCAACCCGTCAACGTGGTACTCCTCCAGCCACATCAGAGCATTATCATGAATATACTGCCGCACTTCCGGGCGGCCGTAGTCAGGGCGAGTATCTCCCCAGGGTGTAGAGGCCTTCCAGTCATTATAAAAGTAAATTCCTCCTTTACCATTTTCCTGCCAGCCATCAAACTGCCACATATCCAGATCAGAAGGCCCAAAGTGGTTGTAAACTACGTCAAGAATAACAGCAATACCCCGTTTATGAGCTTCACGTACTAATTCTTTAAATCCATTAGGCCCACCATAAGCGGTTTCAACTGCAAACGGATGGGCTGGATTATAGCCCCAGGAATAATCTCCAGGAAATTCGGCAACTGGCATTACTTCTATAGCATTAATACCTAATTGATATAAATAATCCAGGCGATGGATCACATCCTGAAAAGTGCTGGGTTTCCCTTGTTCCTTTACATTAAAGGTCCCTACGTGTAATTCATAGATTACCATAGCATTCCAGTCGGAAATACGGAACTGCTCTTCGTCAGAACCCCAGTTAAAATCAGGATCGACAATGATAGAATTACCTACTGAATTGGTTACCTGACGGGCATAAGGGTCATTTCGATCAAACTCACCAAACGGCGTAATCAAGTGATACTTATAGTTTTGACCAGCTTTTGCCTCAGGAATTTCAATGCTCCAGTAACCATTCTCCTCCTGAGCTAAGGGATTTGCTTCTTTGTCCCAATCATTAAAATCACCAATAATTGCAACCGCTTCGGCATTCGGTGCCCACACTCTGAAACTGACACCATGATCGGAAAGAATTGCACCCATTCCGGGTGCGGTAGATGCTTGTGGGAAAACTGTTGTACTCATTGTAAGGGTATGATTTCGTGCTATTATTTGAAAAGCACATACCAAGCCCCAATTCTATCGTACTATTCTGCACAAATTCAGCTGAGGTTAAATGCTGAGGGTTTCGTGAAGAATATATCCCAACACGAATAAAAATACGTAGAATATTTTCCCCTAATACTGATTACTCAGGTACACAAAAGTGATCCTTCGCCAACCGGAATCAAAGCCGGAAAAAGTCAATCATTAAGGTAAATTGCCTTTATAAGACCTCCTGGTTATCATAAAAAGAAAAATCCCCATTACAAGTAATGGGGATTTTTCTTTTTGATCGGATATGTTTTAAAACGGAGATAAGTATGTGAAAGTTTCGGCATTGAAAAATTATCTCATAGTTTTTCATACTATTTTTTGATTTTATATTCAAGGCTCAAAAATCCCAAACAGGCAACACTAGCAAACGAGGCCATTAGCCACCAGGCGGCTGAAAAACTAAAGCGGGTGATGAATTGGGTTCCTAACAAAGGAGCAGAAATTTGAGCAATAGACCAGGCAGCTGTATATAATGAGGTATACTGGCCGAGATTATGAGCCTTTGACCGCCCGATGGCAAAGGTATTCATGAAAGGCATGGCCAGCATTTCTGAAAAAGTCGCAACGACCATCGAAACAATAAGCCAGCTAATTCCAAAAGCTACATTAAACAGGCTATAAGCTATCGCAACTAATAAACTTCCTGCAGCCATTAACCGTAACGGCTTAAAGCGGTTTTCGATGCTATGTACCAGAATCATCTCAACTGCAACAATGATAAGTCCATTCAATGCCATCAAATTGCCAATCTGATTTTCTCGAAGATGATAAACCGTCTTATAAAAAAGTGGAACTGTTGAAAACAATTGAAAAAATCCTATTGCATAAAGCGTAACAAATACCATAAAGACCAGAAAAATACGATCTCTAAAGGCAGATTCTGAGGGTTTTGTTTTTTGTATCCCCGAAACGGTTCCCACATTCTGACGGGGTAAGGCAAACCGCAGCATTAGGGTTGCTCCCAAACACGTAATACCATCTGCCCAAAATAAAAAAGAATAGTTTTTGGCAGCCAGCCAACCCCCTATTGCGGGTCCGATGGACCAGCCTAAATTAAGAGCCAGCCGATTAAGCGAATAGGAACGCGTGCGGTTTTGATCATTACTATACATGGCCACTGCGGCTGTCACGGCAGGACGGAAGGCTTCAGCCACCATTCCCAACGTCAGCGTACCTAAACACAAAAGCCAGAAACCTCTTAATTGACCAAGAAGCAGGAACATAAGCCCGCCTAATAACAGACTTATCCACATTACATCATACGCTCCAATCCGATCTGTTAATTTTCCACCAATTAATGTTCCACCGATTGACCCTACTCCAAATAAAGCCATGATGATACCGGCCTCGTCAATTGAAAAACGAAGCGATTCGGTTAAATACACACCCAGAAAAGGAATAACCATTGTTCCTGAGCGGTTTACAAACATAACAACAGCCAAAAGCCACATAGATCGGGGTAACCCGCTATACGCAGCACGGTATAATTGAAGGATCATCAGCCGAAAATAGAATAGGCTACGAAGTAAAACAATCCTTAGGAATGATTATGATTGAGCTTCTGTTATATTATACCAACATCAGTTATCCACACGTATCAACAGAATGTGGATAACTAAATTTGATCAAAACCAGTATTTGAAATGAATACCGATGCTCTTCGTCAGGCCGCTTATTACTGTGCCTATCAGGAACGTACCATTCAGGAAGTACGCAAAAAACTACAAGGCTGGGATGTCTCTGAAGAAGATACCGAAGAAATCTTGTCTCGGTTAGTGACTGAAGGTTATCTAAGCGAAGAACGCTATGCCCGCAGTTTTGTTGGTGGTAAATTCCGGGTAAAACACTGGGGGAAATTAAAAATTGAACAGGAATTACGCCGGAAAGGCTTGTCAGCCGAAAACCGTCAGGCAGGACTGGAGGAAATTAATGAAAAAGAATACCTGGAAACTTTAAAGATCCTGTTAACCAAAAAAGCCGCAGCTTTAAAAGACGAAGATCCGCGAGTACGTAAGCAAAAACTGATGCGATATGCCCTTAGTAAGGGCTACGAATCTAGCATGATCTGGAAACTATTAGGCGAAGATTGGGAATAACAGAGCCTGACTTTTTATTTGTACCGACCACCTGATTCGTATGTATCATCATGGATTTTGGAAAAATATCATCCGAACAGCTAACCCATATTGATTTTACCTTACCGACTGATCATCCGATCACTAAACCAACTTTAGCAACTGCAATTCGCCAACCTTTTAAGGCATTTGTAGGATGCCCGGTATGGGCCGAAAAAACCTGGTTGGGTAAAGTATACCCTTCTGCTATGAAGGATAAAGACGCATTAGCTCACTACACCCATCAGTTTAATACGATTGAGTTAAATAGTACTCACTATAAAATTCCAAATGACGAAACCATCGCACGCTGGAAAGAGCTAGCAACACCCGGGTTTCGATATTGCCCAAAATTTCCACAAACGATAAGCCATGAACGCGAATTGCTAGGATCAGAAGAGTTGACTTTATTTTTTTGTGATCAGATCCTGAAATTGGGTCCATTTCTGGGAATACCATTTCTCCAGCTGGGCCCCGCTTTCACACCACAAAAGGGTAAAGGTTTGGTTGAATTTCTAAAGATTTTACCTGAAAACCTGAAAATAGCCGTTGAATTTCGCCATCCTGACTGGTTTTCAAATCCACGTATCTGGGCACGCACCTGCGAGGTTTTACAAGAAGCTGGGCATGCTACTGTTATCACGGACGTAGCTGGCCGACGGGATGTGCTTCACCAAAGTTTAACGATTCCGAAAGCAGTGATCCGGTTTGTCGGGAATGAGTTACATCCTACTGACTATAGCCGCACGGATGCCTGGATGGAACGTTTAAAACAATGGGCCGACCAAGGGCTTCAGGATGCTTACTTATTTATTCATTGTGGTAGCAGCGAATATGCACCAGAGCTTGCCGATTATTGGATTAAACAACTCAATCATAAAGTAGGCCTATCCCTTCAGCCACCTACGTTTTTACCTGTTTCACCACAGTTGGGGCTGTTTTAGTGCTGTATAATGCCCCTTGCTCAATTATTGTTATTTATCCATATAAAATTGTAAGATCCTTATTGAAAAATCTTGCTTTTACTTAGGTTTACGGAGAAATCCCACCT
>JASGGE010000106.1:0-13943 GCA_047605205.1 Siphonobacter sp. | reverse complement strand
TTTCCGCCATTACCCGGACAATCCACGCACAGAGCTCAGGTAATGATTCCTCTTCATTGTAAAGTGGAACAACAACGGATATTTGAAATAGATACGGGGGCATGTGCTTTATAATCAGCTATTGAGCAAATTCTTGGTTCTCAACACTGAAACAAATTGCTTCGCTAAAAAATTAAATAATATGCTTGCAGCAAAGTTACGAAATCTGGCGTGTACTGCCCGTTTTCATCCTGAATGCAAAGGACTTCTTTCTCAATAGATTGATTTGAGGATGTTTTTTGGTACGAACGAATAAGGCGGAAAGGAGTTTTTTTCGGTGAGTGACGTAAAGTGAGCTGACAGGTTAAGAACAGGTTAACTTTCTGGCATTCGTTTTCAAGTAAGCCAGATTCATAGGGAGGTAATAAAACCGTGAATGTTCCCCTGGGAGCTAATAGCTTTTGAGCTACTGCCGCTAATTCGCCGAGAGAAAGCTGCTCATCATGGGCCGCCCGATTTCGTTTGTTGTCTGGCGATCGTAAGGAATTCTGAAAAAATGGCGGATTTGAGATAATTAAATCATAGGGATAATCAGTCGTAAAGTCTTGAATACTAGACTCAATAACCGTTATTGCTTCGGCGAACGGACTTTCTGATACATTCTGTCGGGCCTGAGTGGCCGAGGCAGTATCAATTTCAACGGCATCAATATGAGCTCCCGGAAGTCGCTGAGCCAGCATGAGAGCCAATAAACCTGTCCCCGTTCCGATATCCAGAATCCTTTTTGCTTTTGTCACATTCGCCCATGCCCCTAACACACAGGCATCTGTGCAAACTTTCATCGCTGCCTGATCCTGGTGAATGGTAAATTGCTTAAAGCGGAAAAAGGTATTACGCAAAGTCTGGTTGGTGATTAATGGTTGTTCGTTATGCCGGGTAGAAATAATAATATTACTTCCTTCCGAAGTCGGCGGGGTTTTCACCCCAATATTCGGTTTCCCACTTGAGAATTTTGGTCGTAAATGTATTGTTTTGAAGCCAGGTTTCGGCCCGGTCCAGTAATTCAAACAGAACTTTGTTGCGTTCTGTTTCAGGAAGTTTGGTATTGGCTTTTTTGTTTTTTACCCAGCTAATTGCCGTACGGGAATCGGAATAAATAGGTAAGGAACTATTATGTTTTTTCAGGTGAGCTAAACCGTGTACAATGGCTAGAAATTCGCCTACATTGTTGGTGCCATCGTCAAAAGGGCCCATGCGAAAGATTAACTCACCGGAAGGATAAGCTACACCCTGATATTCCATGACCCCCGATGATGTATTCCAGGCTGCATCAACCGCCAGAGCTGGAGTAATAGGCTTGCCTGCCAGCATTGCGTTTTTAGGCGTACTGGCAGGTTTTTTAGTAGTGCCAATGTACTTATAAGGGTTTTCTCGGAAAGCCTTTACCGCCTGTTGTTTATCCTCAAAAGACTTGTACTGAGCTCCCTGAAAGCCTTCAATCTGAACTTTGGCCTCGTCCCAGCTATCAAAAATACCGGGTATCCGGCCTTGCCAAACGACGTAATATTTCTGTTTTTTACTCACCAGACAAAGGTACGAAGGGAATGGAAACGAAAAATCATCTCCGTTTTTTTAGGTGGAGATGATTTTTAAATGGTTTTACGTATGCTTATCGTCTTTTCCGGCGACCATAATCTTCTTCGTCATCGTCTTCCTCCGAATCATCATCGTCGAAGTTCAGGCCTGAGATTAGGCTATCGGTTAGGTCTTTGAATTGTAAACCACGATCAAGTGGTTTTTTACTAATCAGTGAAAACTCGGCCATTCCGTGCAAGGCAAATTCCATTAAAAAGAGTTTTTCTTCGTCAGAAGTCTGTGGCTGATATTCTTCGATGAGGTCATCCAAACCATCAATCACCAATAAACGATTTTGGTAATCCTTATCCGAAAGGTCGCTTAACAGGTCCAGAGTATTTTCACCAAACCAGGTCTGTACCTTCTGGAAAGGATTTTTCTTGTTTTTGATCTGTTTCTTGAGCTTTTCCGGATCGGGAAAATAATTGAGGAACTGCGATTTAATGGCTTTGCTTACCAGATTCAGGGCTACGATATAAGGGCCTTCCACTTCGCCTTCATATACTAATTCCACTTTACCCGTAATGGCCGGAATTACGCCGTATAAATCGGCAAGCCGCACATAGGTATTGGGTTCACTGTTCAATAAAGCTCGCCGTTCGGCGGCTGAAATCAGATTCTCATACGCTGAGATGGTCATCCGGGCAGACACCCCTGACTTCGCATCAATGTATTCACTCTGGCGGGCTTCAATAGCAATCTGTTCAATCAGATCTTCGGTAATATCATTAATCGTTACAATTTCCTGACCTTCTTTTACTTTCGCCTCCTGGCGTGTAATCTGCTTCCCTATTTCCAGTGTTTTGGGGTAATGGGTCAGAATTTGACTATCGATCCGGTCTTTCAATGGCGTCACGATACTTCCGCGGTTGGTGTAATCTTCGGGGTTAGCCGTAAAGACAAATTGAATATCCAATGGTAGACGAAGTTTGAATCCACGAATCTGGATATCACCTTCCTGCAAAATATTAAACAGAGAGACCTGGATACGGGCCTGTAGGTCAGGTAACTCGTTGATAACAAAAATGCCCCGGTGCGAACGTGGAATTAACCCAAAGTGAATCACCCGTTCGTCGGAATAAGGTAATTTTAAAGTAGCAGCTTTAATAGGATCAGCATCACCAATCAAGTCGGCTACGGATACGTCTGGAGTCGCCAGTTTCTCAGTATATCGTTCGTCCCGATGTAACCAGGCAATGGGTGTATGGTCTGCTTTTTCTTCAATTAAGTCAAAAGAATAACGGGAAAGCGGCCGCAGAGGATCATCGTTAAGTTCAGAACCTTCAACCACCGGAATATACTCATCCAGTAAGTAAATCATCAGGCGGGCAATCCGGGTTTTAGCCTGGCCGCGTAAGCCTAGTAAGTTAATATGATGCCGGGAGAGAATGGCCCGCTCTACATCAGGAATAACGGTATCTTCATAGCCATAGATACCCGGAAATACTGCTTCGCCCGCCCGCATCTTTTGAATAAGGTTACGGCGTAGCTCGTCTTTAATGGATTCGGATTGATAGCCGGCGGCTTTGAGCTGTCCGAGTGTACTAATTTTCAGTTTATCAGCAACAGGAAGCGAATGATATGACATTTAAAGAGGGTTTAGCTATTCTAATGAAGTAACGTTTTCACTAGAAAAAAGGTTTGTTATCGTAAATGTAAGAAGGCTTCTCTTTGAAAACGGTCTTTGTAACCGGAGCTGACATGACCCCGCCGGATCATTTTCCAAAAAAAGGAATCAGGTATTTCAAGCAATGTTCTACTCTTGTAGAATTATTTCTATAAACGTAGGATGATATGCAATTGACCAAAGCAGAAGAACAACGGATGGGGTTTATCTGGCAAGAGGAGAAAGTCTTCTTGAAAGATCTGATTAATCTATACCCTGAGCCAAAACCACCCGCCACCTTATTAAAACGGACAGAATAGCCTCTATAGCTTCAATAAGTAGGTTTTGATCGATTATTGAACTAAAAATTAAGCAGACTTTTTATTTTTAACTATCTGGTTGAGACCCTAATTGCAAACCCTTCATTACTCCTTTTCAATGAAAAAACCATTTACCCTTTTTTGCTGGCTCCTGCTGGTGTGTATGACACAGGTGACGTATGCACAGGAAGATATTTTGAAAAAACTTCAGGAAGTGGCCATTATCGAACAGAAGATTATGGTTCCGATGCGGGATGGTGTTCGTCTGGCAACGGATGTATATCGCCCTAAAACGGATCAGAAGGTGCCGATCATTTTCTCAAAAACGCCTTATAATTTCAATTCCTGGGGCGATGGAGAAATGAAATCAGGTACGTATCAGGCGGCTTTGGATGCCGTGAAACGAGGATACGCGTATGTTGTTCAGAATGAGCGTGGTAAATTCTTTTCAGAAGGAGAATGGGACATACTTGGCCCGCCAACGACCGACGGTTACGACGCTTTTTCCTGGATGACCAAACAACCCTGGTCAAACGGGAAAATTGGCACCTACGGTTGCTCGTCAACGGCCGAATGGCAGATGGCAGTAGCGGCACTCGATCACCCTTCGCATGCGGCTATGGTGCCAATGGGCTTTGGTGCAGGTGTGGGTAAAGTAGGGTCTTTTGTGGAACAAGGAAACTGGTACCGTGGTGGTGCTCAGCAAATGTTGTTTACTACCTGGCTATATGGCACACAAACGGATGCCTTTGCTCGGCCGAATTTCCCGAATACAGCTACCAGTGAAGACTTAACCCGTGTTTCGCGTTTCTATGATCTGGCTCCCGAAATGCCAAAAGTTGACTGGGCAAAAGGCTTACAATACTTACCTGTTCAGGACATTATTAAAAACGCGAACGGGGCGAAAGGAATTTATGAGAAGATGATTGTTCGTAAACCCAACGATCCTGAGTGGTACAAAGGCGGGCTCTATCATGATACCATGCCTTTTGGAGTACCCAGCTATTGGTTTGTTTCCTGGTATGACGTATCGACTGGGCCTAACCTGGCTTTATTTAATCACGTTCGTAAAAATGGCGTAGATCAACAGGTACGGGATAATCAGTATCTGGTTATTGCCCCAACATTGCATTGTGCTTATAAGCGGGCAACTGAAAGCACCATCGTGGGTGAGCGTAATGTAGGCGATGCCCGACTGGATTATGACGGCATGATTTACGGCTGGTTTGATTACTGGTTAAAGGGAGAAGACAAAGGCCAATTGAAAACCAAACCTCGGGTTCAGTATTATACTATGGGTTCGAATAAATGGCAAACCTCTGAGGTATGGCCACCTGCCAATACCGAAATGACCACTTATTACCTAAGCAGTGGTGGAAAAGCGAATAGCTTATACGGAGACGGTAAGCTAACGACGAAAGCTCCGGGAAAAGACGAAAAATCAGATGCTTTTGTATATGACCCGATGTTTCCCGTGCCTTCATATGGGGGAAATGTGTGCTGTACAGGTAATGCTGTGCAGGGCGGTTCGATGGATCAGCACCAGATGGAAACCCGGCAGGACATTCTGGTGTATACTACCGAACCTTTTGCGGATGGTGTAGAGTTAACGGGCTCCATTGAAACGACTTTGTACGTGTCGTCGGATGCGAAGGATACGGATTTTACCATTAAGTTAATTGATGTTTATCCAGACGGAAAGGCGTATAATCTGGATGAAACCATACTACGGGCCCGTTATCGGGAAGGTTTTGATAAAGAAGTTTTTATGCAGCCCGGTAAAATTTACAAGCTTACGTTAAGCCCGATGTCAACGAGTAATTTCTTTGCCCCTGGCCACCGGATTCGGGTAGAGGTTTCGAGCAGTAACTTCCCCCGTTTTGACCGAAATATGAACACCGGCGGCGATAATTACAGCGAAACACAGGGGGTGATTGCTCATAATCAAATCATTCATTCCGCTCAATATCCTTCGCAGATTAAGCTGCCTATTGTGAAAAAGTAGTAAGAGTAGGTTGGTAAGATAACTTCGACAAAGCTTGTTATGAATCTGGTACGCTTTGAAGCTTTGTCGAAGTTTTAAGTATTTACATCCTGAAAAGGAACAACTTTAGATAGTAGCCAGTTTGTAAATAATTCCCGATCTGGTAATCCTGAAGCTAAATCTAGGATTATCTTTTCCTGTTCGTTACTAACGAAAAACACAGAGCCGCCGCTTTTTTCCAATACCTGGATATCAGTCTTCGCCTCCATATTATCGCACATTCTTTTTCCGGTTTCGCTCGAAATCTTCGAAGATAAATTCGCCTAAGCCTTTCAGACTTGAATAATAAGCCCGGCCATTATTGGTTTCAGTAAATTTGCGAACGAAATCCTGCAAATATGGATCACGGGCGATCATGAATGTGGTGATTGGAATCTTAATCCGGCGACATTGGGCAGCTAAGGTCAGCGTTTTATTCAGAATTTTACGATCTAAACCAAAGCTATTTTTGTAATATTTAATTCCTTCTTTCAAGCAGGTGGGCTTACCATCAGTAATCATAAAAATCTGCTTGTTTTTGTTCTTCCGCCGGCGTAGTAAGTCCATTGCCAGTTCAAGGCCAGCCACCGTATTGGTGTGATAAGGGCCTACTTCCAGATAAGGTAAATCTTTTACCTGAATCTGCCAGGCATCATTCCCGAAAACAATAATGTCAAGCGTATCTTTAGGATACTTCGTCATAATCAGTTCCGCCAAAGCCATGGCTACTTTCTTCGCTGGCGTAATGCGGTCTTCCCCGTACAGAATCATCGAGTGACTGATGTCGATCATTAATACCGTACTGGTTTGAGCTTTGTATTCGGTATCAACAATTTCCAGGTCATTTTCAGTCATCATGAATTCGCCAATACCGTTGTTAATCTGGGCATTACGAATGGACTCGGTCATGGCAATCTGTTCCAGGGAGTCGCCAAATTGAAAAGCCCTCCGATCTGAAGTTGATTCGTCACCCTGCCCAGAATGTGGCGTACGGTGGTTGCCGCCCGGACGTGACTTTTTAAGTTTCCCGAAAATCTCGTCGAGTGATTGCTTTCGAATAGACTGTTCACCTTTTGAAGTTAAGAGAACTTCTCCCTCAGCATTCTCTTCGGTAATATATCCCCTGCGTTTTAAATCTTCGAAAAAGTCACCAATACCGTAGTTCTCGTCCGTCAGGTTGTATTGCTTATCTAACTGAGTTAGCCACGACATTGCCTGAGCCACGTCACCGCTGGTCATGGTTAATAACTGGTTAAAAATATTGAGCAGCTGATCAAACTTTGCTTGTTGCGAATCCTGCTGAACATCAGGGACAAATTCTGAAAACCGGTAACCGAGCATATTTGTTTAGCTTCAAAAGGTTTTTGATTTTATGGGGTTTCGCGTTAAGACTACTTCCCAATACTAGACTCATACAGTACTAATCTAACTCTTTTTTGGGGGAATCAGTTTACGAATGCTTGAAAAGTTGAACGAGCCATCTGCCTGAAAAGGTTATCTTTGCGTTACCAAATGGCTGGTAGGCTCTGAAATAGGAGTATCATCTTTTGGTAACGTTACTTTTACGCTTCCCAAGCGAAGGCATCACACGAGACAGACATTGATTAAATAGCTCATTATGAGTGTTCCTCAAGTACAACAATCCGATTTTGAAGCTCTGGCCCAACAAACCCTGCTTTATCCTCAGGAACAGTTAGCTCCCTTGAAAAGTCAGAAGCATAGCTTACAAGTTGGGATACCCAAGGAAGTTTCTTTCCTGGATAATCGGATTGCGTTGGTACCTGAAGCCGTTGCCTTATTGGTTCGGAATGGTCACGAAGTCATTTTAGAAAGCGGAGCCGGCGAAGGAGCTCAATTTACCGACCACGATTACCGCGAGGCAGGAGCAAAAATTGTCTATTCACCCGAAGAAGCTTATGCTACCAATGTTGTATTGAAAATTGAGCCGGTTACTTCCGACGAATATCAATACCTGAAAAGGGGAACTACGTTGATTTCTGCCCTGACCTTACCAAACCGAACAAACGAATATTTTGCGGCTCTCAACGAACGTCAGGTAACGGCCATTGCTTTTGAGTACATCGAGGATAAGTCAGGAGGAATGCCCATTATCCGTACCATGAGCGAGATTGCCGGTAGCACCGTTATGATGATTGCCGCCGAATACCTCAGTGGTGTGCACGACGGAAAAGGCATTATTCTGGGTGGAATTACGGGCGTGCCGCCAACTAAAGTGGTTATTGTTGGTGCCGGAACAGTGGCTGAATATGCCGCCCGGATGGCTTTAGGGTTAGGAGCTCAGGTTCAGGTCTTTGATAAAGATATGTATCGTTTGCAACGCCTTCGGTATGCCGTTGGTCAACCCATTTACACGAGTGTTATTCACTCGGAAACCTTAGCAGATGCCATTCAGCGGGCAGATGTAGTGGTAGGGGCTTTACGAGGTGATGAAGGAAGAAGCCCGATGGTAGTGACGGAAGAAATGGTTGCCCGTATGCGACCTAATTCCATCATTATCGACGTAGCGATTGATCAGGGAGGAAACTTTGAAACATCCGAAATGACCAACCACAAACGGCCCACCTATAAAAAGCACGGTATTATTCATTACTGCGTTCCGAATATACCTAGTCGGGTGGCTCGCACCGCCAGTCTGGCTTTGAGTAATGTGTTCATGCCCTTTCTGTTGAAAACCGGCACACTAGGTGGCATTGAAGAAATGATGTTTGCGAACAAATGGTTTATGAAAGGTGTTTATTGCCATAATGGCTCGGTAACAAACGCCCACATTGCCCGGTTATTTAATCTACGGTATAAAGACCTCGGATTATTATTAGCCGCAAGAAGATAAAATGAGTTTTATGATTGACGAACCCGAAGCATTATCAAATGCCCCAAATTCACCCGAATTGAGCGGCAAATATTTAGGCCAGATTACGGCTGATTTTGTAAAAGTAGCTGAGTTTGTACAGGAAGCTTCCCATCAGATTCGTCAGCGGGGATTTTCTAATTTCCCTGTGTTTGTAGCCTGCAAGCAAATGCAACCCATTGGTTCTGTGCTGATTGGGAAAGGCGAAATGAACAATAACGAATGGGTTTATTATGCGACCTTTCTCGAAGAATTTTTACAGCGGGAAATTATTGGCGAAGACGGCGAAGAATTATTCAAGGAAAACTATAAAGATCCCGCTGAATTTGCCTGCCTTTTCATTGTAGATGCTGATTTTACGAAGTTTATTTTTATTCCATATCCGGAAGATTAGACGACACGTATTCTGATAGTTATTAAGCTGAAGTTTAAAGAATTTTCTACATTGGCAACGTGATCATTCACATTGCCAATTTTTGTTTACGCTGTAATCAATTGTCGTAATGGGACTATTCTCGTTTCTATTTAGCCGTAAGAAAACCGCACAAGCTCTTATTTCAGCCCGGTTGCGTGACGCTAATGTGCTGGAATTGGGGTGCAAAACCGGTGAGTTGCATGAACAGGTTTCTTCACAAAACTATAACAGTTGGACCGGCGTTGACGAATTGAAAACGGCCATTGCACAAGCTAAACAATCAGATAACCGAAAAACCAGCTTTGTATTCAGCAGTATTAGCCAATACGTGCCACAACAAGCATTTTCCATTATCATTTTTAACCAGATTGACATATCGCCCGCTTTACTGATGCGTTATGAGGGTAGTTTGGCTCCGGGAGGGGTTTTTATAGTGATATTATCCCAAAACGCAAGCATCTGGAAGCAACTTGAATCCAGATACCGTGTGCTGGATCAGGGCCTGAGTAAAGGTTTGCTAACCAAAGTACTAAGTCTATAAATTTATTGACCTGATACTATGAAAAACGTACTTGTGGTTGGTATGGGGAAAGTAGGCTCCCTCGTGGGCATATTATTAGCTAGACGCTTTACTGTAAAAGGCTTTGACCGTTATGCTCCGGCAACACCAATTCCTTTTGAAGTAATTCGGGGTGACGTAAACGACCTGACGGTTTTAGAGGGAATTATTCCTGATTTTGACGCCGTAGTGTCGTGTTTGCCTTATAATCTGAACCTACCCATTGCTCGCCTGGCGTATCAATTTGGAAAACATTACTTTGACCTTACTGAAGATGTGCCAACCACTGCCGCCATTCGTGAGATGGCTCTGACCGCTCAGGGTGTTATGGCTCCTCAATGTGGGTTAGCTCCCGGCTTTATTGGCATTGTAGGGGCCGACTTAGCGAAGCGATTTACTAACATTCGGGATATAGAGCTTCGGGTTGGTGCCTTGCCTCGCTATCCAAATGGATTATTAGGCTATTCCTTTACCTGGTCTCCGGCTGGAGTTATTAACGAATATCTAAACGATTGTGAAGTGATTCAGAACGGGGTACGTAAGATGGTTCCCGCTTTGGACGGAATCGAGGTAATTAATATTGAAGGCCAGGAATTTGAAGCTTTTAGTACTTCGGGTGGGCTAGGTACCATGTGTGAAACGTTTGAAGGCCAGGTAGATACGTTGAATTATAAGACCATTCGGTATCCTGGCCACGCTCGTTTGATGAAATTTCTGATGTATGAGCTTATTCTGAAGAATCGACGTGAGTTACTGGAAGAAATACTAACAGAAGCCAAACCACCCGTACGTGATGATGTGGTATATGTATATGCTGTAGTAGAGGGGTATGAGGGGCATGCCCTGGCTCGTGAAGAATTTTACCGGGCGTATCATCCTAAACAAATTGATGGAACGGAATGGCGAGCCATTTCCTGGACGACGGCCGGCTCGATAGTTGCCGTGGTAGAAATGGTAGCTGAGGGGAGCTTGCCGCAGCAAGGTTTCCTAAGGCAGGAAGATATTTCACTAACCAGCTTTTTAAAAACACCTACAGGGCAGTTTTTCAAAGAATAATTTTAGGGGAAACAATCTGGTTTTTCCCTGACTAAAATTCACTCATTGGCTTACAAACTGGCCTTTAGGGCTTCCGTTAAGGCAGCCATATCGTCTGAATCATTATATACATGTGGCGAGATCCGTAAGGTCGTCCCACGGATTGAGATATACACGTTCCGTTTCTGCAATTCATTACGCAGCCGATCCATATTCAATTGTTCGTGTTTCAAACCAAAAAGATGAGAAGCCCGATACGCCTCATCTTCAATCCAGAAACCTAATGCCTGCCATTTCGCTAGTTCAGGCTGAATTAAGGCATGGCAATACGTCTGTATGGCGGTGGGTGTCCAGGTCAGTAATTGTTCAATGGCAGCCGCCAGCATAGGTACCTGAATGAAATTACTTTGTTCACCCATTGAATATCGACTGGCATCCGGCCGATATTCAGTCGTATAATCCATCAGCATCCGGAAATTAGTACTGCCTTTTCTATTAATCCAGTTTTCTTCCAGGGGGCGTCCCTGATCAAAAGCTGGCCCAAAATAAGCCAAGCCCAATCCGTACGAACCCATTAGCCATTTATATCCTGCCACAATTAGGGCATCCGGTTGAATTTTCTTGAGATCCAGGGGAAAAGCACCTATACACTGAGTGCCATCCAGAGCCAACAATGTACCTGTTTCACGGCAACGTTTTCCAATGGCTTCTGCATCAAAACGGGTGCCATCCGTCCAGTGGACAGGCCCAAGAACCAGTAAAGCCGTTTCCGGTGAAATGGCTTCGAGAATCGCTTCATTCCAGCTTTTGCCACGTTCGGTACCCGTCGGAAAAATAGTCTTAATAGTTAGTTGTTTCGTTTGGCATACTTCTTCCCATGAATATACGTCCGACGGAAACTCATTTTCCAGTAATAAAATGTGTTGACCTGGTTTTGCGTTTAGATTCTTGGCTACTGTCGCCATTCCATAAGAGACGGAAGGAATAATCGCGATGCGTTCTGCCGGACCATTTACCAGTTTTGCAAAAAGTGTTTTAAGTTGATCTACGCCTTCAAAATAAGAGTCTTGGGTGATGAGGTAAGGCGTCGACTTGAGTAGTAACCCTGCTATCCCCACCTGCTGAACAGATTGCAGCAAAGGAGACATGGTTGCACAGTTAAGGTAATGAAGGCCGCTCTTGAGCGAAAAGAGGTGTTTTTGTGAGGATAACATGCTGGATTAACGAGAAGAAAGCAACTTACTAAAAAATGTTTAAAAACGGAGATTTTTAAGGTGGAATATCCGATGAATCCTCGCTTTTTACGTACCTCAACAGATAAGTAACCACTCGCTTGGTTTTTATCATTTTTCTTGAAAAAAGGTCGTTTTATGGGCAAAAAATTGTATTTTTACCCAATTTATTTCGAATCAGACAGGGACGAGCGAATTCTGTCTAGTTTTCTAAAAACCAAGTATTTATGACCAACGAAGTTTTTGAAGAGGAAAAGGTCGTAACGGCCCAGAACAATTATGGTGCCGATAATATTCAAGTATTAGAAGGGCTGGAAGCCGTACGGAAACGCCCTTCGATGTATATCGGGGATGTTGGAACGAAAGGTCTTCACCACTTAATTTGGGAGGTAGTTGATAACTCTATTGATGAAGCATTAGCCGGTTATTGCGATACCATTCGGGTTACGATTAACGAAAATAATTCCATTACAGTTGAAGATAACGGGCGGGGTATTCCCACGGGGATGCACTCAAAAGAGAAAAAGTCAGCACTGGAAGTAGTAATGACCGTACTGCACGCCGGTGGTAAATTTGATAAAGGCTCTTATAAAGTTTCAGGTGGTTTGCACGGGGTGGGGGTTTCCTGCGTGAACGCTCTGTCAACCGACCTGAAAGTAAACGTATACCGTGAGGGGCAGATCTTCCAGCAGGAATACAAGATTGGAGTTCCTCAGTATCCGGTAAAAGTGGTAGGTGAAGCGGGCGATAGAACAGGAACAACGGTTCAGTTTCATCCAGATGCTTCTATTTTCACTACTACTGAGTATAAGTTCGAAACGGTAGCTCAGCGTCTGCGGGAATTGGCGTTCCTCAACAAAGGAATCCGGATTTTCCTGACTGACTTACGCGATAAGAATGAAGCAGGAGAGCCTTTAACGGAAGAGTTTTTCTCAGAAGGTGGTCTGATTGAATTCGTTAAGTATCTGGACGGAACCCGCGATCCTTTACTGGCAGAGCCCATTTACATGGAGTCTTCTGAAAAAGCAAGTATTCCGGTTCAGGTCTCGATGATTTATAATACCTCGTATGGTGAGAATGTGTTCAGTTACGTTAACAACATTAACACGATTGAGGGAGGTACGCACGTAGCGGGTTTCCGGGGGGCACTGACTCGTACGCTGAAAAACTATGCCGATAAGAATGGCATGTTAGCGAAAGAGAAAATCGAAATCTCGGGGGAAGACTTTCGGGAAGGCCTAACGGCGGTTATTTCAGTAAAAGTGGCTGAACCTCAGTTTGAAGGACAAACCAAAACGAAGCTGGGCAATGGGGAAGTAGCAGGGGCGGTTTCGCAGGTGGTAGCAGATATGTTACAAACCTGGTTGGAAGAGCACCCTAAAGAGGCCAAAACCATTGTTGATAAAGTAATTATTGCGGCGAAAGCCCGTATTGCTGCCCGTAAAGCCCGGGAAGCCGTTCAGCGAAAAACCGTTTTAGGGGGCGGTGGCTTACCAGGTAAGCTGGCTGACTGCTCGGAATCTGATGCAGAACAATGCGAATTATTTCTGGTTGAGGGGGACTCCGCAGGTGGTACGGCAAAACAAGGTCGGAACCGGAACTTTCAGGCCATCCTGCCACTTCGTGGTAAAATCCTGAACGTTGAAAAAGCTCAGGAGTATAAGATCTACGAGAACGAAGAAATCAAAAACATGATCACTGCCCTGGGTGTTCAGTTTGGTAAAGATGGGGATGAGCGTGCTCTGAACCTGGATAAACTTCGGTATCATAAAGTAATTATTATGACGGATGCCGACGTGGACGGTAGCCACATTCGGACGCTGATCCTGACGTTCTTCTTCCGGTATATGAAAACGCTGGTGGACGAAGGATACGTCTATATTGCTCAACCACCCTTGTATCTGGTAAAGAAAGGCCAGCAACAACGGTATTGCTGGACGGAGCAGCAACGTGAGCAGGCAACGCTTCAATTAGGTGGGGATCGCCCTGAATCCGTGAACGTGCAACGTTATAAAGGTTTGGGGGAGATGAACGCTGAGCAGTTATGGGAGACAACCATGAACCCTGAGAAGCGTACTTTAAAACGAGTAACAATAGAAAGTGCCGCTGAAGCTGATCACGTATTTTCGATGCTGATGGGGGACGAAGTAGCTCCTCGCCGGGACTTTATTGAGCGGAATGCGAAGTATGCTAAAATTGACATCTAGTCAATAACATGAGTCGTCCTAATATAGGTTGACAAGTTTAGGATTGTCCCAGTTGCTTGTGCG
>JASGGE010000105.1:0-14157 GCA_047605205.1 Siphonobacter sp. | reverse complement strand
CTGACCGTGTCTTAATAGCAGTTGGGCAACAACGGTATGATCCAGAAGTAGTAAACCTGTTATGGAAACTACAGGAAGAATACCAGATTCCCGTCATGGGCGACGTACTGGCTAACCTACCAGAGGGATTTATTCGAAATCAGGATTTCTTTCTGGTAGGAGCTAACGAAACACTTCAGCCAGATCTATTAATCACTTGCGGAGAATCATTTATATCTAAGAATTTAAAAATGTTTTTTCGGAAGTATTCGCCTCAGATTCATATTCATCTTTCATTTAGTGATTATTTGATTGACCCCTTTCAAACCCTAACGCAACAGATTGCAGTAGGTGAGGGGTACTTCTTTAAAACATTACTGGAAGAGTTAGATCGACTGGCTTTTCAAACGGGTGATGAAGAACGTGACGAAGCTTTCCTGAGCAATTGGCAACAAGCTGACCGAAAAGCAAAGGCAGTAATGGAGCAAGCATGGGATACTGAATTTGGTGAATTTACAGCTGTCCGTCAGGTATTTGAGAAACTCCCCAGCCCTTCACAACTACATTTAGCGAACAGTATGTCGGTTCGTTATGGAAATTATATAGGTGTAAAAAACGGTGTTGAAGTTTTTTCTAATCGTGGGACAAGCGGTATTGATGGATGTATGAGTACTGCCGTTGGAGCCGCTCAGATAACCAGGCAACTTGTTTTTTTGTTGATTGGAGATGTTGCCTTCTTTTATGATCGGAATGCCTTATGGCATCCGCACGTGCCTGATAATCTGCGTATTATCGTGTTGAATAATGCTGGTGGAAGTATTTTCAGAATGATTGAAGGGCCCCGCCAACAGCCTGAATTAGAACAATATTTTGAAACCCAACATAACTTAAGTGCCAAGCAGACTGCTGAAGAATTCAATCTAAACTATTGGCAAGTTGAAACGCAGCAAGAGCTTGAGCAGGCCTTGCCCGCATTCATGAAAGACGATCAAAAAGCTAAGTTGCTGGAAATTAGTACGAGTGCTGTTCTAAATCAGCATTTCTTTGATGAATTTAAGAGAAAAGCTAAAGAATTGTAATTATCTGAAAATGAATATATTACAGATTTTCTTGATTTGTTTTGAGCGTCTGAGAATTTGATAGAAACTTAAAAGTTGATACCTTGATCAATACAACAAATTCTCAGATGGCTTTCTGTGCTATTTATGGGCAACCCAGGGCAGCAACTTTAGCATGTGCCTCTCCTAAGGAGGCTCCCTTTTTCCAGGCTACACAACTTTGTGGATCTTTTCCAAGAGCTTTGTAGGCATTACCCAATTGAAAATATAAGTCTTCTACTGATGCATCTAATTGTTCAGCATGTTGTAAATCTTCAAGAGCTTTATTCGCTTGCTGAGTTTTTAAATAATAGATGGCACGGTTTCGGTATGCCCAGGCATTTTGGTCATCCAATCGTAAGGAACGTTCAATTTCTTCTATAGCTTCCGGTAATCGATTTAAACCCAGCAGTGCATATGCTCTGTTATTAACCGCATAAGCCAATAATTTACCGTGGGTTCGTTTCACCGCATCATTGGCTTTTTCCAGGCCTAAATCAGGGTGGCCAAGTTGTGTTAAGACCATTGACAGGTTATTAATAGTGCTCGCTTCACCGGGACGCTGGGCAAGAGATTGCTCGAAATCTTTCCGGGCGAGTTCATATTTTTTCTGAAGTACATATACCCAGCCTCTTAATGCATAAGTAAGATAGTTACCAGGCTTAAGCTCTTGAGCTTTGGTAAATGAATGAAAGGAAAGATCTTCCTGACCAGTCATATACTGTGCATTCCCTAACAAAGCCCAGGCCGTGGAAGAATCAGGAACGATTTTAACGGCTTGTTCCAAATCCGTACGAGCCTTGTTAAAATCATTCAGGGCGGTATACAACTGCCCTCGAACCTGATATGTGCTTCCTAGTTTATTATTGATTTGCAGCGACTTATCTAAATCTTCAAGGGCTTTATCTGTTTTACCTTCTTCTATATAGGCTAACCCTCGGTTCGTTAAGGCTTCTGGAAATTCGGGTTTTTTCTTGATGGCTTCACTGTAAAAATATATAGCTTGTGAATAGTTCTGAAATAATAATTGCTCATTTCCACGGATAAAAAACTGATAAGCTTCCTGTTCACTTTGCTTTCCACAGGAAATTAGTAGGATAATTGCGAAGAGAACGTGCATCTTCGCAAGAAGAACTTTTTTAAATACCATTGAATATGAGAGTAATTGGCGAAGTGCCGCATCCATCGTGTAAAATTACGCTGTTTGCCTGGAACGGTAAATACATTATTAAAATCGAGGCGGGTGCTTATGAGCAAACTTATAAAATCAGTGAATACGATATTTCAAGCGAAGAAGATTTAAAGGAAATGCTGACTGGCACGTTCATTGACAAGGCGATAAAGCGTTTCGAAGCAATGGCCAAAGATTGGGAAGAAGCCTTGGAAGAAATAGAGGATTGATTTAGTAATAATTAGCAAAATACTAATTATTACTAAATCTTTATTTTAACCGGATTGCTGAATAGGTACCCATAACCAGCGTCGATATAACTCTTCTTGTTGAACACTAACCTCAGCAAGACGAACAATATGCCAATTCTTTAGTGGATTATATGTTAAGGTTAAGCTAATAGTTCGCTTACTGGTTCCGCGTAGTATATCAAGTGTGATTCGTTGATCTGGTACACAGGTTGTATTGATTGTGGCTAGTACATCAGTAGCAGGTTGCCCATTCAGTGCAATGACCTGATCTCCTGGATCTAATCCAGCCCGATGAGCGGGAGAACCAGTGCGAACAACCGTAACTTTATTTTGAGGGGAAAAAGCGGCTCCCAGAAACGGTTGCTGATTTCCAGCGGCTTTATCTACCAACTGGCATCCTACATAAGCCAGGTAGGCGTTAACATCGAGAGCCGTTGTACCCCAGATATAATTTTTGAAAAACCCATCTAATGGTTTTCTCGCAATCCGTTCTACGGCCTGCTGGATTTCCAGCTCAGTAAAACCCCGTTTCTTATCCTGATAATACTCTTTCCACAAATACTTCATCACCTCATCAAGTGATTTTTCTCCCTGGGTAGCATGAAGAATTTCAAGGTTTAACAGGGTAGTAACAGCCGCCCCCTTCACGTAATACGAAGTTTGTGTATTAGAAGAATTTTCATTCGGGCGATAATATTTAATCCACGCATCCCAACTCGCTTCAGTCAGGGATTGTTCCTGACAGCCGGGAGTATTTGAAACATAGGTAAAGTCGGCGGCTACATCTGCAAGGTATTCCGTTTCAGAGCGAAGGCCCGCCCGACGAAGAATATGATTGTCGTACATGCTGGTGAAACCTTCAGCCATCCATAGTAAATGCGTATAGTTTTCGTTCTCGTAGTCAAAGGGACCCAATTCAAGAGGACGAATCCGTTTGACATTCCAGAGATGAAAATACTCATGACTTACCAAACCCATAAAATCGGCATATGCATTTGCTGAGGCATAGGTATGCTGAGGAGTAATAAGGGCCGTTGAATTTTTATGTTCCAGGCCACCACGACCTTCTGGTATATGGTGAACAATAAATAAATAATCAGTACAAGGATGTTCGCCGACCACGCTTAAGGCCGCTTCACAAACCCGCCGGTAATCACTTATTAACTTTTCAAGTTCGAATGGAGTATAGTCACCTACCATGGCAATCCGGTGTGCAATACCTGCGGCTTCAAAATGTAATTCCTGATGATTACCAATTTCAATGGGGGAATCAACCAGGGTATCAAAATCCTCAGCCAAATAGGTATATGGCTTTTTCTGATAACCAGGGAGAGCTACAGAAACGGTTTTCCAATCGGAATAAGGTTGAACAGTCAGTTCAATCGGAAGATGCTTCAGTTCATCCACGTACATGAAAGTAGCGGCCCCGTTTGCAAAGCCATGGAGATCATCGAGAAAATTGGTTCTTACCGTATGTTCATAGGCATACAATCGGTAATGGACTGTCAACTCTGAATTATTTTCGGTTTTGATACGCCATACATTTTTTCGAACCTTTGCGGCATCCGCCCGTTTACCATTTACAGAGGCTTCAAAGCGATCAACGTGCCTGGCATATTCCCGAACTAAATACGAACCGGGTGTCCAGACGGGCATTTTTAAATCAATAGAACCGCGAGGAGGAAGATTGGTAAAAGAAAGCTCCACTTCAAAATAATGAGTAGAGGGATCGGGCATGGAAAGCGTATATTGAAGGCGAGTTTGACTCATCACAAAGGGCACAAAAATGAACGCAGAGAATAAATACAGCACAAAAACGGAAACACCCATACGTCGAATCATACAGTTTTGTTTTTTCTTTGCGTTAGAAGCGTGAAGTTAGTCCAATGTTGCTATGTCCTGCACAGACAAAGATGCTTTTTTTACGCCTATTCTGTTTCATTACTGGCTGGTTAATGTCCTTTTGGAGGTATAAGTTACAGATGTACAGTTATTTGAATTGAAACCAGCCAGATATTTTAAACCACTATTTTATTATGCGAGCTTTCCGCTTGTTCCCACTGGGGGCTTTTTTTCTGGGGTTTTTGTTCTGTAGCAGCCTACATGCACAGAACACACTGAATTACACATCCCCCGATCGATATTACCGGGCAGGGATGGAGTATATCGAACAAAAAAATTATGCTTCAGCCCGGCAGGAGTTTCAACGTTATCTGAATGCCAGTAAAGGCCTACTGGAACATGATGATTTTAACGCCATCAATGCAGAGTATTATCTGGCCATGACGGCTTTATACCTGAACGATTCAAATGCAGAATTACTGGCCGAAAGGTTTGTAAATCATCATGCTGAGCATCCTAAAGCGAAAGAACTTTACGGTGATTTGGGTACCTATTATTACAACAGTGGGGATTATGCAAAGGCCATTCCGTATCTGGAGAAAGCTTCTGGCACTGATGCCCAGTTTAAGTTAGGGATGGCTCAATATGAAAGTAATAACTACGAAGCTGCCCTGAAAGCCTTTGATCAGGTGAAGAATACTTCTTCGGACTATGCCGTTGCTTCGAGTTACTATGCCGGGGTCATTCGTTACAAAAATGAAGATTATGCCGGAGCTTCAAGTGATTTTCATCGGATTCAGGATTCCCGACAATTTGGCAATGAAGTCCCCGGGTGGATTGCTCATTCATATTACAAACAAGGTCAATACGACCAGCTACTGGCCTATACTGAACCTATTCTTCGTCAGGGAGCAAAATCAGGGAAGAAATTGGATGATTTATCACTTCTGACAGCCGATGTCTATTTTCAGAAAGGGAATTATGCCAAAGCAGTGGAATATTATAAGTATCATACCTCACTTAAGGGAGGGAAACTTCCGGTGGCTGCAGCCTATCGTTATGGGTACTCTCAATACCGTCAGGGTGATTACAATGGAGCCATTGCCAACTTAAAGCAGTTAACAACACAAAAAGACACCATTGCTCAATATGCCGCTTATTATTTGGGAATCAGCTATCTGAATACAGATAATTTGCAGGGAGCTCTGTCAGCACTGGATATTGCCCGGACACTGAATTATAACGCATCAGTGAAAGAAGATGCAGCCTATAATCACGCTAAACTTCAGCTTGACTTAGGCAACGGTATGGAAGCTGTGAAAGAGTTTGACGATTTCATAAAAGTATATCCTAAAAGCGAATACACAGCTGAGAGTAAAGAATTACGGGGCGAAGGGTTATTACTATCCAACAACTATGCTCAAATTATTGAGTATCTGGATAAAGAACGTAATCTGACAGCAAAACAACGTCAGCAGTATCAGCAGGCAGCTTATAACCTAGGCGTAAACGCATACAATGCTGAACAGCTGGACAAAGCAATTTCTTCGTTTGATAAGGCCCTGAAATATACTGATAATCGGGACATTATCCCAGCCGCCCGATTCTGGAAAGCGGAAGCTTTGTCGGCACAGCAAAAGTATGATCAAGCAATTCCTGCCTATAATCAGCTTATTGCTAGCAGTGATAATTCTAAAATTGTGCCAGATTTCCGGATTCGTAGCCAGTACGGACTAGGCTATGCTTATTATAACACAAAAGATTATGATAAAGCCGGAACGCAGTTTAAAGCGTATACTGACGCGATTAAAACCTTGCCCGATCGTAGCAGAAATTACGAGGATGCTATGAACCGTCTGGCGGATACGTATCTGGTAGCTAAACGCTATGATGAAGCTACCCGGATTTACGATCAGGTGGTAACCAATGGCAAGGGAGAGAAAGATAATGCTTTATACAACAAAGGATTATCACTGATTTACACGAATAAGTATGCTGAGGCTAAAACGACCATGAACCAGTTAATCAATCAGTATCCTACTTCCCGGTATGTAGACGATGCGATTTATCAATTGGGAATTATCGAATTGAATCAGCAAAACTATCAGGTGGCCGTTCGTCAGTTTACCCGCTTAATTCAGGAAAAAGCAAAAAGTGATATGGTTCCGGCCGCGTATCTGCAAAGGGCTATTGCCTATTCAAACCTGAAACAATATGAATTGGCTATTACAGATTACAAGACCATTCTTAGTACCTATGCCGACTCGAAAAGTGCAGAGGCCGCTTTGTTAGGCGTACAGGATGCATTAACCGCCGTGGGCCGCCCGGAAGAGTTTGCCGGTATTCTAAAAGGCTATGAACAGAAGAATCCAACGGATGAATCATTGGAAAAAATCAAGTACGAAGCGGCTAAAAACTTATATTTCAGTGAAAAATACGCAGAGGCGGTTGAGTCACTGCTAGATTTCATGCAACGATATCCGGGAAGTGCATCCATTTCAGAAGCTAAATATTACCTGGCTGATTCGTATTACCGCACGGGAAATGCAACAGAAGCCCTCCGTTATTACAATCAGGTAATTGCTGAGCGTAAAACTCAATTCGTAAGCCGATCAGCACAGCGTGCGGCTGAGTTGGAGTTTCAGGGACAAAACTATCGGAATGCCATCCGAAATTATCGCACCATCCTTGCAACGTCTTCCAATAACAAAGAACAGATTTCGGCTAAAATTGGTCTGATGGAATCGTATTATCAACTGGCAAAATGGGATTCTGCTTCGGTGTTCTCTCGTGAAGTGATTGCAAACAGTGGTAGTGTCACGGGAGCTGCGAATAAAGCCCAGTTATATGCGGGTAAAATCGCTCAGGCCAAAGGCGAAACTAAAAAAGCAATTGAAGAATTCGAGAAAACCGCTAAACTGGCCAAAGATAGTTACGGGGCAGAGGCGACTTACAACGTTGCAGCTATTCTCTATAAAGAAAAGAAATGTAAAGAATCACGTGATAAAATCATTAATGAGTTAAAGGAACAGTATAGCGATCAGAAATGGCTGGATCAGGGCTTTTTATTATTGTCTGATGTTTATGTGTGTTTGAATGATGTGAACCAGGCTAAAGCCCTTCTTAATACCATTATTGAAGGAGCAGAGGACAAATCAATTGTGGAGCAGGCCCGTACTAAACTAGCCGCTATTTCAAAATAAAGCTATCTAAAGTGTTCTTACATATTCTTAACGTTATCGATCGAATGCAAGTAAAGTCTTTCATAAAATCTGTCTGGTATTTAGGAATACTCATCTATAGTGTGAGTGCCTTTGCCCAAAATAAAGGAAAGAACCCTTCGGAAGGGCAAATTGAATCAGGGGAGGTAGATATTGTGCGGGAACGGAAGATTACCCTATCCGTTCAATCGCGTAATTTCGAAAAAATCCCTGCGAGTCAGGCAGCTCGCCTCGAGCGTCAACCGTTCAAGTATCAGTTTACTGATCAGAAATTGTTGGTAGCTCCGCCTGATTTCAATCCTGTGGTTAGCGTATTGCCAAAAGGACAGAACGAAGGTGCCCTTTACAATTCAGAGGCAAAAATTGGGGTAGGGAATTACGGCCGCTTCTTATTGGAAGGCAATCTTAATTCCCGCAATGATTTACCTTATGGCGTTAGTGTGAAGCTGAAACATAATTCTACTGCTACCGGACCAGTAGATGGAAAAAACTCAGGTACAAGCCAACAATTGATACAAGTAGGCGGAAGGTATTTAACGAATAATGTAAAACTTACAGGAGACATTGGGTATGACCGCAATCAATTTTATTTCTATGGCTATCGAACTACCCCTGATGTTCCAACACGAACGACTATTAAGCAGGTCTTGAATCAGTTTAATGTAGGAATTGGCCTGGAAAATGCCCAGAAAGATGCCAAAGTTGATTACTCGATTGCTACTAAATTACAAACCTTAAGTACCTTCACTGAGGCAAAAGAATACGATTGGGGAACAAATCTGAAAGCTACTTTTCCGATCACGAGTACTTTTCTTACGCACTTGGCAGCAGATGCGTACGTAACCCAACGGACTGATTCTTTAACGAACAACCGGAATCTGTTTCGGATCAAGCCAACCTTCCAGTATCGCACGGATCGGTTTAGTGTTTTGGCGGGCATTAACGTAGTGCATGAAACCGACAATCTGAATAATTTAACCAAGCCCACACATGGTTACCCAGTTATTCAACTGGACTATACTTTACTAGATGGTATCCATGTTTTTGCCGGGTATGAAGGAGACGTGCAGCGGAACACCTTACGGACACTGACGAACGAAAATCAATTCCTGGCTCCGAATGTCAAATTATTGAATACTGAAAAAGTCAGAGAGTTTTACATTGGCTCGAAAGGTGGAATAGGCGAAGGCTTTACGTACGAAGCGAAGGTTTCTTTTGGCGGATACCGCAATTTCTACGTGTTTAACAATGCCGCCAAGGATACCTCCCGGTTTGATGTCTTGTATGATACTCCTGTTGATAATGGTTTAACGAATGTGATCGCCGTGTCGGGACAGTTGAATTATCAGCATCAGGACTGGTGGCGTTCTTATCTGAAATTCGATGTTTATGGCTATGATTTACAAACTTTAGATCAAGCCTGGCATCGACCAACCTTTACAACAACCTGGAGTAATAGTCTTACTTTCCAGCAGAAGTTAATCCTCTCTACTGATTTTTACTTCATTGGCGGACTACAGGGAAGAAACCCCGTGTCTGCGAAGGTTCAGAAATTACCTACCATTGTAGATCTGAATTTGCGTACTAATTACCTGTTAACGGATCAGTTTTCAGTATTTGTAGGAATCAATAACATCATCGGAAAGAATTATCAGCGGTATCAGTATTACAGGCAGCAGGGCATTAACTTCCTGGCGGGAGTATCATACCAATTTTAATTTACACCCTTGCCCCCCAAAAGAGCTCCCATATAAAGGAGCTCTTTTGGTTTATTTAAAGATGTTTAGATCTTTTTCTTAGACTAGAATTCATCAGTAAAGTTGGGAATGTTTGAATTTCTGAACAGAACTATTACCTTTAAACCTTCAAATGACCTCGTTATCAATAGTGGTCTGATTTTCAGAATTGTTGTTCATTCAACCTCGTCTGAATTATGTTGTCTATTCCTGAATACATTAAAAATCTTCTATTCGAACAGGACTGTGTGGTGATTCCTGATTTTGGCGGGTTCATTGCCAATTTCGATTCGGCCACATTTGTGCAACCCGACACGATGCTCCCTCCTCGAAAACGGTTAGTTTTCAATGAAATGTTGCAGTTTGATGATGGATTACTTTCCAGCTATATCGCAGCTAAAGAGGGTCGTTCACGCGAAGACATATTAAATCGAATCCGTCATTTTGTAGAGGAGGTTCGTTCATGTATTAGGCACAAGCAGCCTTATCAGTTTGCTCAACTTGGAACCTTCACTGAAAATCAGGAAGGAAAGCTCGTTTTTGAACCAGAAGGCAAGATCAACTTTCATGCTGATAGTTACGGATTGACTACCATTAAGCTGAAGTACCTTCGTAGTGAGGAAACTGCAACTGTTCCTTTGGTTAAAGCTAAACAGACCATTCTGGAACCTAAGGTAGAGGAAGTTGTTTCCGAAACCCACACCATAAATACTTCTGGTTGGAGGCGGTGGATTGCCGCGGCAGTTATTCTGGTATTTGCTACCCTGGGAATATTAGGATGGGTCAGTGTAAAAGATCAGAAAATGACCTTGAGTAGCATGAATCCCTTTCCCTCAATTGATTATTTTTCCTGGTTACCTGAAAAAGAGCCAGCTTCTCATGTAAAAGTTATTGTAGAAGCTAAACCAGTTGTAGAAGCTAAACCAGTTGTAGAAGCTAAACCAATAATTGTAGAAGCTAAACCAATAGTTGTAGAAGCTAAAGTACTTCCCCCCACGGAAGAGAAAAAAATAACCCTTCCAGAAAAAGTACTGAGCAAAGCAGTTAGTAAGACGCGTTTTATAGTGAGCCCTTCCAAAGCAAAAAACCTGGCAGGACAAAATATCACCAATGGTTATTTTATCATAGTGGGAAGTTTTGGTAGCGTAAAAAATGCTACAGTAATGCAAAAGCTGCTCATTGCTAAGGGTTATGAAACCCAGGTGATTCGCCCTCGCTCACGTGGGTTAGTGAAGGTAGCGTTAAACGCTACGTATGCTACTGCTAATGAAGCTCAGCATGCCGCCCAGCAAATCGGAAACGATTTCAATAATAACCTCTGGATTTTAAAGGCTAATTAAAAACCTTTGCTTTTCAGCATATCTACTTTTATTTTCGACTCCAAACCAGCCAGGTTTGGAGTTTTTTTAGGTCTTTTAAAAGTTATTGCGGAAAGACTGAACACAAAAAGAGGAAATTAACGTTTAAGAAAATACGAAGACTATCTGATTCATTGTATGGTAAATCCGAGCTTATTCATAGAACAGGAAGAACGAAAAAATCGCTCGACAGCCTTCATCATTACCACGGCACTATATGCAGTGCTTTTACTACTGCTGTGGTTTGTTGGGATCTGGACACTCTCACCACCACCAGAACCTATGGTTGGAATAGAACTGGCTAACCTCGGAAGCGGAGCTCTGGGAAGTGGGGATATCCAGACTAGAAACAAGCCAAGTCCGCTTAAAAATCGGGAGGAATCGAAACCCGCAAAAGAAGAGGTAAAAGTAAAACATACTGAACGTAAAGAAGTTGTAGAAGAAGTAGTAAAAACAAAGCCTACTCCTAAGGCCCCGGAAGCTCCGGTAAAAACCTCCAAAATAGAAAGCCCAGTCAAAGTACCACCACGCCCCGAACCGAAGGAAGTAAAGACAGTAGAAGCGAAAGAACCTACACCAGCAAAGCGTGAAGTGAAGGTAGTAGAGCAACCTAAAGTTGATTCCAAGGGCTTATACGGCAAAGCCAAATCAAATGGTACAACCGGTGGTACGAGTGATAACCCCGGCGGTAATAACAATGGCCCGGCTGGTAATAAAGGGGTTGGTGATTACGGAAGCCCTGATGGAAAGGTTGACGGAAAAGGCCTTTATGGCAAAGGCACAGGTGGTGGTGGTGGAAATGGTTCGTCTCTAAATATGACCGGATGGTCCTGGAGCAGACGACCCAGTCCGCAAGGATTAACTTCAGACGGTAAAGTAGTTTTTAGGATCAAAATAGACGAAAATGGTAATCTTATTTCGAAATCGGTGGTAGAAAGTACCTTAAGCCCTGCGGATGTACGCAAATGTGAACGGGAAATTGAGCGTCTGGATTTTGTTCCTACCAACTCCTCCGGTAATCGTCCGAGTCAATCTACCGGAACCATTACATTCGTTGTCAGATCGCAATAGAATTAATTATAATCGCTTCAATGAATGCGTACCTTTGTCAGGTACGCATTTTTTTTTGCCCAATGACCTACCAGGAAACAATCGATTTTCTATATCAGCAATTACCAGCCTTTCAGCTTATTGGTAAGAAAGCCTATAAACCAGGACTGGATAATACCAAAGCCTTACTTGAATTTTTAGGCAATCCTCACGCTCGATTAAAGACAATTCATGTAGCCGGAACCAATGGAAAGGGCAGTAGTTCCCATATGCTGGCAGCTATTTTACAACAAGCGGGCTATAAAACAGGTTTATATACGTCTCCACATTTGAAAGATTACACCGAACGAGTTAAAATAAATGGTCAACCTATTGATCAACAACGAGTTATTGATTTTGTGGAACGTATTAGAATGTTTATTCATTCAGTAAATCCATCCTTTTTTGAAGTAAGCGTTGCTTTAGCATTTTACGAATTTGAACTACAAAACGTGGATATAGCCGTAATTGAAGTGGGGATGGGTGGGCGATTAGATTCCACGAATATTATTACTCCAGAGCTTTGTTTAATTACCAATATCGGCTGGGATCATGCGGATGTATTAGGAGATACGCTGGGAAAAATTGCGGCTGAAAAAGGAGGTATCATTAAAGAGCATGTTCCTGTTGTGGTGAGTGAACACCAGGCAGAATCTGATCCCGTTTTTAAGGAAATCGCCCTTACATGTCAGGCTCCCATTTATTTTGCCGAAGACTCTTATTCAATTCAGGATGATGAGCTCAGAAAAGGTAAACGACACCTCTCCATTCAGTCTGATAAGGAAGAGTGGCTTCTTCAACTGGATTTGATCGGATCATATCAGCGTAAAAATGTTTTAGGAGTACTTAAATCCATTGAGCTATTAAGAGAAATGGGTTATCGTATTGATGACGATGCTCTATCGAATGCCTTGAGTCATGTGGTGGAATTAACAGGTTTGAAAGGCCGCTGGCAGCAATTAGGCCCCAATCTATTTTGTGACACGGGACATAATGAACCGGGCGTTAAAGTAGTACTTGAGACAATACATTCTTATTCGTATAAGAAATTGTGGTTAATCCTGGGTTTTGTAAAAGACAAAGATTTAGGAAAGCTTTTACCCTTGTATCCAAAAGATGCTCATTATGTATTTTGTGAAGCGTCTACTCCCAGAGCATTAAAAGCAACCCAGTTACAGGAAAAAGCCGAAAGTTATGAATTGCACGGCAAAGTAATTGAAGATGTAAATAAGGCAATTGAAAATGTAACCAGTCAGGCTGAGCCAGATGATTTAATTGTGGTGGGGGGAAGCACTTTCGTGGTTGCAGATATTGATCGATTATAATTGTTTAAAAAACAACTATTGCTGTAGTATTGAAAATAAAAAATCCCTTGCAGAATTCTGCAAGGGATTTTTATTGGTAATGAACGGATTATCCGATTTTAGCTACTAAGTCAGCAACGCGACTGGAATAACCGGCTTCGTTATCATACCAGCCTACTACTTTAGCAAGAGTACCCTGAGAAGAAGTAAGCTCAGAATCGAAGATACAAGAGTGTTTGTCTCCTACGATATCAGCTGAAACGATAGGATCCACGTTATAAAACATAATTCCTTTTAACGGTCCGTTTTCAGCGGCTTCTTTCATAGCAGCATTGATTTCTGCAGCGGTAGCCTCACGTTTCAGGATTACAGTAAGATCGGTTACAGAACCTGTAGGTGTAGGTACACGAAGAGCCGCACCATCGAGTTTACCTTTTAAGCTAGGAAGTACTAAACCAATTGCTTTAGCCGCTCCAGTTGTACTTGGTACAATAGACACCGCTGCTGCACGAGCACGACGAAGGTCGCTGTGAGGGGCATCCTGAAGGTTTTGATCTGCTGTATAAGCGTGTACAGTAGTCATATACCCTTTTTCAATACCAAAAACATCATCCAATACCTTTGCCATTGGGGCAAGGCAATTGGTAGTACAAGAAGCATTAGAAACGATTTTTTCGTCACCGGTCAAGGTATCGTCATTTACGCCTAATACAACGGTTTTAACATTCCCTTTTGCAGGAGCAGAGATAATAACCTTTTTAGCTCCGGCAGTAAGGTGTTGACTCGCCCCAGCTTCGTCTACAAAACGGCCGGTTGATTCAACCACTACGTCTACATTTAATTCTCCCCAAGGAAGTAATTTAGGATCTCTTTCAGCGTAAGCGTGAATCTTTTGACCATTTACAGTAATGCTCTCAGCGTCTGAGTCTACAGTGCCGGCAAATTTTCCTTGTACAGAATCGTACTTTAATAGGTGAGCAAGAGTTGCGTTATCCGTAAGGTCATTAATAGCTACCACTTCCACGTTTTCTTTTTCAAGTAAGCGACGGAAGGAGAGTCGTCCAATACGGCCGAATCCATTGATAGCGACACGAATTTTGGTCATGTTA
>JASGGE010000104.1:0-14423 GCA_047605205.1 Siphonobacter sp. | reverse complement strand
AATTATTTTTTGGTATTCTTCAAACCCCCGTTGTGTTCATTTATATACCTACAGAATGTGAAGCGTTGCTTATTGCGAACCTTGCCATTCTTTGTGTATTCACTATTGCCGCAATCTTTAACACACGATTTTCATATCGGCTTTTTGGCATAGACAATAAAACTATCTAAAGTAAATACTCTCTGGTTAGGTGACGATTCGGTATAAAGTATTGATTATCAAAGTATTAATTCCATGTAGACAGCATCAGGATGAGGATTATGAACATAAGGGGCGGTTGGCACAAACCCTAATTTTTCATATAGTTTTAGAGCAGACGACAAGCTCTTCAGGCTATCGAGTTTCATGGTATGGTAGCCTGCTTTGCGGGAAAAATCAATAATAGCTTCGGCAAGCTTTCGGCCTGTACCTTTTTTTTGTCCGCCAGGGCGTACGTAAAGGCGTTTCATTTCACATACTCCCGTTTCTTTCAAAGGTTTTAAGGCCACGCAGCCCAGAACCTGTTTTTTTTCGTCTTCGGCAAGAATAATACAGCCAGTAGGCCAGCCATATAGGGACTGTAAATCGGCCAGTTCCTGATCAAAGTGCTGGAAATCTAAACTAATGTTCAGGGAATCAGCATATTCGAGCAAAATCTGACGGATTTTCTGAACATCTTCTGCCGAAAAATCGCTTTTACGAAGGGTAATCATATCTAAAAAAGAAAATACAAAGGTAGGCAGTTAATAAAGAGCTCCGTGTACCGGAGGACATTCGTATTAATAGAAAGGAAAGGCATTTATACAAACTGGATGAAATGGAATCAAAAAGAGCTGCCCATTCACTAGGCAGCTCTTTTTGATTCCATTTTCTTGAGAACTAGTTCTCATACATTTTTTTTATTCGTTTGATCTTTTTCAGGCGAGCCTTTGCTTCCCGTTTTACCATTTTCTGCTGCTCGAGTGCTCGAAGGGAAGGATCTACGTAGTTAACTCGTTTAATAAGTAAGTAATTCACATAATTATAGAGGAAGAACATCGCAATCAGTATCAATAAACTTTGCGTGGTTGTCAGGGTGTGGCGTATCGCCAGGAAAAATCCCGTTAGTCCTAACGTTACAGCACACATAATACACGTTACCTGAAAATGCGAAAGCCCCTGAGCTAATAAAATATGGTGGGTATGGTTTTTATCGGGTGTGAATGGCGAACGTCCGTTCATGATTCGGATAATAAAAACCCGTAACGTATCATAAATTGGAACGATCAACACAACAATGGCCAGGATGGGGGCATCCAGAATGGCTCCTGCTCCGGTATTGAGGTGAATAAATTTTACAGCAAAAAGAGTCAAGACAAAGCCCAGGATTAAGGAGCCAGTATCCCCCATGAATATTTTACTGGTAACCGAAAAGTTAAACCTGAGAAACCCGACCAATCCTCCTGCCAGCGATGCGGCCAGAATCGCTAAAGGATACTGTCTATTTATTAAAAACCAGGAACCAAACATCATGGTTGCGATTAAACCAATGCCTCCCGCCAGGCCGTCTACTCCATCAATAAGGTTAATGGCATTCGTAAGAGCAATAAAGATGAAAATGGTAAAAACAACACTCAGCAAATAAGGAATTTGATGAATACCAAAGATTCCAAACAAATCATTAATTCGTAAATCAGCTCCAATAATAATCAAGGCTGAAGCTGCAATTTGAGCTAACATTTTCTTCATCGGAGCGATAACAAGAATGTCGTCTTTAACTCCAGTAAAAAAGAGAATAATAATGCCAGCAATTGCTAAATGATGCAGATGCGTTTCGCCCTCCAGATGCCAGATAAAGTAGCCAAGCATGGTACCCGCGAAAATAGCAATACCCCCTAACGTAGGTGTTTTGCTTTCGTGGGCACTTCTGGTTTCGGGCTCCTTCATTAAGTTACGAAGGCGGGAGATAGTATTGATAACGGGGATGGCCTCGATTGTAACCCAGCAGGACGCAATTAAAGAGATAAGTGCCTGTATATAAGGTTCATTCAGAATATGGCGTAGAGCTGTTATCATATATTTTTTCTGTATTTAACGAATCACGAGTTGAAGTAAGAAAGCAACAACCTGTCTGCAAAAGACACTTACAAGTAAGGGATTCTATTACAAACATAGTTGATATATTTACTACGTGGCTTGTTTTTTTAGATAAATGGTAATCCTGAAACAGTCTGATGGCGATATAAAGAATTTTCTGACAGTTAGGATAAATTTAACTACTTGATACTGACAATACCTACGTGATTTCAGCAAGAAAAGTTGTACCAGATGTGCGATAATCTTGTAAATCGGATTACGTCAGCCATAAAGTAATTTATTGGGGTATTTCTATGCTACGCTCGCGGATCTTGGTGGCAGGATTGCCCCGATACACTCCATAGGCTTCCAGGTTCGTAGAGGCAATAGAGCCAACGGTCAGGATGGCATGTGAATGGCAGGTAATACCTGGGCAAACAATGGCTTTAGCCCCAATCCAAACACCTTCTTCCAGTGTAATGGGGCCAACCATCAGGTCAAATCGGTATGATTTATAATTGTGGTTTCCACAAAGTAACATCGCTCCCTGGGAAAGGCAGGAGTTAGACCCGATGCGAATAGGAGCCAGATTATCGATCCACACTTCTTCACCAATCCAGACGTAGTCGTCTATTTCAAGAAGCCAGGGAAATTTGATATTTACCAAGGGCTTAATCATTACGCCTTTACCAACTTTCGCTCCGAATTTTCGTAGGACCCAGATTTTAAAAGAAACGGGTAATGGCACTGATGTATTGATCAGAAAGGCATTGATGAGGTACCAAATTCTGTTTCGCCAGCTTTTTGATGAATATTGTGGATTATGCTGATATTTTGATAAATCAACGTGTCCCGGTAAGGTCTTTTCCATATTCAGTCCAGAAAAAATCGGCAATAGCCTGTTTGCTCACACCTGCCCGGTGATATACTTCAAATATTTTTGCGTCTACTAGAAATCGATACCAGAATCCCTGAAGAAAATGCCAGATAAGGCCACGTTTTCCGTCCAGAAAACCCATTTTTATGAAATATCGGAATAGAAAGTAAAGAAAAGGTCGTGTGAATAAAGGTAAATTGGCGTATCGGATTTTCAGATAACGCTTTCGCTGCTCCTGCGTGCCAAAAAGTTTTGGTGTAACCATTTCAGCGTTCCCAAAATCGTATTTCACATTTAGTAAATCAATAGCTTCTCGAATAGCGTATTGATTGTGCTTTTGAGTCCACCAGGTCAGATTATTCAAATTATGATCTACCAGATCCTGTTCAAAATGAATCAGATTTCCTGAAGAAACTTTAATGTGCTCATCCATCCACAGTTCTTCGCACACTCCCTGGCCTGTCCGCCAGATGCGTAATAACCAGATTGGGTAATAACCACCATGACGAATCCACTGATCCATAAACATAACCCTCCGTTTAATATAGATACCGGTGGTAGTGTCGGGCAGGCTGGTAAGCTTTTGTTGAATTTCTTGAGCAAGTTCGGGTAAAATATATTCATCAGAGTCCATCCGCATTAGCCATTTGGTTTGAAAGGGGCACTGCTGAATAGCGAAGTTAAATTGATTGGCATAATTTACCCACGCGTTCTGAACCACAACAGCACCTAAGTGAGTGGCTAATTCAACAGTTCGGTCGGTAGAATAGGAATCAACAATGAATATATTTCTGGTTACGGCATGCAGACTCTTCAAACAGCGTTCAATGTGTTTTTCTTCATTAAACGTCAGGATAATGACTGCAAGATCTGCCTGGTCTGTACTCATGATAGATTAACGGGCCAAAAGTGATTCAAATGCCCGGTATAGTTTTGTCGCTACGACGTTGATATCGGCAATACTCCAGGCCAGTTTCTTGCCATTAGCTGCGATTAAATGCCGATTTTCCGGGTTTTCTAATAATTGATTTATTCCGCGGGTTACGTCTGAAATTTCAAGCGTAACTAACTCGGCAGTATTCGTGTTTTTTAATAAATGGCCAAACCCAACCCGGTTAGTTGTCAATAAGGCTGTGCCACATGCCATTGCTTCTATTGCTGCCATAGAAAATCCTTCAGAGTAAGTAGGAAGAGCAAAAATATCGGCATCAACAATAGCTTCCAATTTATCTGTACCAGTTAACATGCCGGTTAAGGTAACCTGTTTTGATAAGTTATGATCTTTAATAAAAGAAATAACATAATCCAGGAACCCATCATCTGGCCCTGCAATAAAAAGATGAGTAGATGGAAATTTGTTTAAAACTTCAAGAAAAGCAGGTAAGAGCAGATCCAGGCCTTTCTTTACATTAATGCGGCTAAGAAATAAAATAATCGGTGTATTAGTGTCAAGGTTATATTTTGCTCGAAAAAGACCCCTTGCTGGTAGCGTTTCGTATTGAGAAAGCTGAATACCATTATTAATAACCACGATATTCGGATGCTGATGAGCTAAGTACCGGGTTACATCATCTTTTTCTTCTGGATTTAATACGTGAATAAGATCACACCTTTCAATCATTTTCCGCTGGAATAAGAATGAAATAATATTCTTTTTCCAGGCTGATTTTTGTAAAGCCCAGCCGTCTAAGGTACCATGAACCGTGAAAACTTTTTTTGCTTTTGATCGAATCATAAACGGTACCCAGCCCGCAAAATGAAAAGCCCCATGAATGTGTACAATGTCATATTCATGAGCATGTTTACGATAATAGGTAAATAATTCAGGCGAAAATTCGGGAATAAAACGAGCTAGCCAATGCCGTTTGCAGGTAATAACCCTGGCTCCCTGAGGAATGGTGTAAAGACGCTCACCTTCCGAAAGAGGAGTTACTATAGTTACCTCGGCTCCCAGGTTGAGTTGAGCGGTAGTGTTATCGTAAATGACCTTTGCCGGACCACCTATTTCCCAGGAATATCCGCAGAGGTTAAGTATTTTCATGGATGAATGATTCGTTTAAAGCCCTCCCATATTTCGTTTGCAGCACGTTGTTCAGAAAAAGGGCTTATTAATTCAAGGGAACGGTTGCCCATTTCATCTCTTTTTTTCTGAGAAAGATGAATAAATTCCTGCATGACTCTAATTAAAGAATCGATCTGCATTGGGTCAAAGGTATAACCATTCCCTCCGTTTTCCACTAAATCTTCAACACAGCCACACTGCGAAGAAACCAGAACGGGTAATCCACAGGTCATGGCTTCATTGACAACTAAGCCCCAGGGTTCAAAGAAACTTGGTAATACCAAGGCATCTGCCAGGGCTAAGTAAACCGGGACTTCGTGCCAGGGGTGCCCCCCTAACCAGTGAATATCTTTTTCTGAAGTTTGAGAGATAAATTTCTCACGAAGCGGGCCATCCCCAACAATTAATAAGCCCCAATGTTCGGCAAAAGAATCATTTTGTTTGAGCCAGCTAAACGCCCGAATAAGCAGTGAAACATTTTTTTCCTGAGCAAGACGACCGGTAAATATAAAATGATGCGTTGTCTTAAATGAAGCAGTACGTGTGTGTTTAGCTTGCTCAAATCGACTTTTAACTACTGATGTGTTAATGACAGCGGCATGTTGGGTGATAATCTGTGAAGGGTTGGCTCCTAAATGAAAAATATATTTTGAAGAAGATTTTCCAAAAAAAATAAATCCATGGAAACAACTAATTAAGAATCGCTTGAAAACTTCTTTAAGGCCATTCCTGGTGCCATCTTTTTCACCGGATTCATTGCTCATTACAAGCTTAATACCTTTTAGTTTGCAAATAAGTATAATAATCCAGAATGCCGGGTCATAATAGCCAGTAACATTAACTAGGTCAGGTTTAAATGTTTTAATATGCTTTAATACAAACCGAACTTTGCTGCTAAAGGTAACCTCTTCTAACGGCCCACGATGTAATAATATGTACGGATAGTCGTGGGAAATCATTCCTGATTTACCTAACTGTTGATACTTGTATTCATTATTCGCAAACTGTAGTACAAGTAACTGTGAATCAGATGGACATTGCTTTGCTAATTCAGTAAATAAAGCTGCTTTATAATGAGCCCAAAGTATGTTATGTACAATAAGTACCCGCATATAAGTTAAGCAAGGGATGCAATTTCTTTTTGCTGCGAAGTTTCAATTGGTTTTTTAATAGAAACATTTGTTGTAAACCTGGCCATTACCGCAAAAACAAATAGGAAGGTTGTATCATTAGGTTGCCCTGCTGAAAAAGAAGCGACAAACATTACCACAAAATAATACGCCCAAAAAACATTTGTGGAATCACTAGGGTATTTAATGGCACTTAGGCTTGATTTAATAATTTCAAATATCGTTTTTCCAAAGAAAAACATTCCTAAAATTCCATAATTAGCAGACGCTTCGAGGATGGGGAAGTCAAAATAAAAGAACCTGTATCCGGCACCAACAAGAACGCCCACGGGGTTACCCAAAAGCATATTCTTATACAAAGTAAAGGAAGCAACCCGCTGATATGCAGAGTAATCTTTAATTTCATCTGTATCTGAGCCTTGAGAGCTTGTTTCGAGTACATCCAAAAATTTGTTTAAAAAACTTTCACCATATCCCAGTATTAAATTGAATAGCTGTTGCTTTGTGCTGAGATAATATATGATAAATGAAAAAGTCCCAATAACAAACAACAAATTTGAGGGTTGAGCTAATGACTTTAAACCTTTTTTGAAATTTGAAATGCGAAAATGAAACAAAACTACCAGGCCAAATGCAAGTATGCATGATAGAAAAACGCCTCTGGTTTGAGTTAATAGAATAGATACAAAAGATGCAAATAAATTAATAAGAGCTAATAGTTTAAGTAATATATTTTTTCTGCCAAGTAATAAGAAAGAAACAATTAAGCCAGCATAGCCATTACGAGCAAAAACGTGCGGATTCCCGCCGTATTCATCGTCAAAATAAACGGATGCTCTGGCACCCAACACGTAATGTGGATTTGTATAAACTGAATAAAATAAAGCAAGTGTGCTAACTAATGTAAATAATAAACAAATTGGCAAAAAATGATCTTTTATGTCATCTGATATACTGTATAACAAAAATAAATAGATAAATGTAATCAAATAGTTAATCAGCTCCCGCATGTTGGGAGGTTGATTATTTAATAAAAATAGATAAAATATGCATACCCCCATCCATCCTAATAACGGAAAGGTTACTTTTGTATTCATCTTGTGAAAATTTCTGAAAATAGTTTTAGGTATCATTAAAATTAACCCTAAAACCAGACTAGCTGCAGTAAAAAGCGAAGATTGAGGAGCTAGTTTAAGACCATCTCTAAAAAAGAAAATAAGAGGGTATCCTAGTACTGGAATAAGTAACCCCAATGACATTCTTTTATATTGAAAATCTGAAAAAATGGCTTTAAACATATGTTATAATTATTTACTACGTAGTCGTATTCGATAAAAAAAATAATCTAAATTTCCATTTAATAAGAAGTAAACTATTTTTCTTATTTTTATGAATTTTAAAATTATTTTTCTAGGTAGATTAGTTTTGATTTTTTCTGAATAATAGTTGGTTATTTTCTGATGCTCCTGAGTACCTACTGCAAAAATAGTAGAACTTTTAGCAAGTTGATGCTGGCGGAAACATCCCCATAAATCATCTACCAAATAGAATTTGATTTCTGGATGAATAGCCCAACGTGTGCAAATCTCATAATCAAAGGCAAACTTGTATTGTTCATCAAAATAGCCGTACTGATTTAATAATTCCCGCCGGAATATCATGCACTGATTAAATACCTGCATACCTTCATATATCTGGGCAGGTGCCCAGAAAGGAAGCTGACGCTTGTGCTCAAAGATTACATCGTGTTCGTCAATCATTAACAGATGTCCGTAAAATACAGAAACTTCCTGATGTTGTTGAATGGCTTTAGCGACTTCATGAAAAGCATTTGGTGCGAATACGTCATCTGAGTTCTGAAAGGTTACCCAGTCACCGGTAGCTTTTCTATAACCTGCATTGATAGCCGCTGTTTGCCCACCATCTTTTTCACTTACCCAATAATCAATATATTTTTCGTACTTCTTAATGATTTCAACCGTATGATCGGTTGAGCCTCCATCCATAATAATAAACTCAAGGTTAGGATAATTCTGGTTAAGAACGCTTAGAATAGTTCGCTCCAGAAATTCAGCCTGGTTATAAGAAGGGGTAATAACACTTATTTTAGGATATGCAGTATTCTTGTTGAGAAGAACAGTCTCATTAAAAGAGGGTTTACTAACAAAGTCCTGAATGCTATTCGGCTGAAAAAAAGCCATATATAAGGATAAAAAGTGATTCGATTAATTAAATACTATGGCCGTATTGCTTAAAATAAGGCCGCCAGAAATCAATATCGTAACGTTCCCAGGCATGGCAGCCAAAAGGTAACCGCTTTTGATTAAGTTCCATGCACGCTGCCGGGAATTGTTCGATTGCAAAGGCCAAAGCAATCTTCCATTTGGGTAACTTCATCAACCAGGAGAAAATAATCAGTCGATTGGAATTAAGCGAAAAAAGCATATCTTCATTCCCCGGCCACTGCCCGTATACACTGCGATATAAGCTAAGTAAACGCTTGCAGCTACTTACTTTTCGCAAAGATAACCCTCCATTTAGTCGCATTCGTTTCAAGAAAGAATCTTCTTGCCGACTCACAGCCGGAATATAGTTAGGTGCCCCTATGTAATCATACCCTTTTTCACACCATTTTTTCAAATCATCCCGAAAAACAAACGCATCTAGCTGATAAATAAGTATGTACTGGTAGTTTGAGAATGCTTCGTAAAAATGGGGGCTGGTTAATAGATGATTGTAGCCTTCTATGTTTTTAAAGTACTGATCTTCAAAAGACTGATAACGAATGGCTGAATGATACCGCTGTAAATGCTCCAGGTTTAGTGAATCTGGCTTTACAATGATAATCGGATAGGCGGCCAAAATGTTTATGCATTGTTGAAACGAGACCTCCTCGTACGGAGTGAGGGCTTGTTTGTAAATGGGTATAATTACCGATACCAGCGAGTTCATATTCAGTGCTTTATTCAAATAAGTCTCCTAATAAAGGTAACCACCAGTCTTTGCTACTATAGGTGTATCGATGGTTAATCCATTCACGAAATACGGGTACGAGCCTGAGAATACGTGATGCCGGTAACGTAGCCCGGACGGTATAGTGTTTATGCCTGTCGATGAGTTGTGTTAGTTTTGCTGCGGGGACATCCTGACGGTTTTTTAGTAACTCGTGAAGGGCTCCTAAATCGGTTGCATTTTTTTGCAAAGGGGCTAACTTCAGCTGACGGTCACGTGAAAAGCGGTTTGTAAGGGTAACTTTTTCCTGTTTCTGGCCAAAACCTACTTGCTGGGAAGAGTGTTTCCGGTAGGATATAAGCTCTTCATTTACAAAACCAATTTTTCCCTGAAGGGATAGAATCATAGCAATCCAGGCATCGTGAATCAATTCTTCAATAACGGTAGGGAAAGGAGTGATGGAAGCCAGAATTCGTTTCCGAATGGCCAATGTTGCTCCCGTTACCACATATCCGCCAAAAAGAATTTCATGAGCATGGTTATTGTTCCACCGTTGCTGAGCGACTTCATCAAACTCTATTTCCTGCCAGATGGTACGGCCTATGGGCTTGGAATCGTCGTCAATAATCTGAGCGTTGCTAAAAACTGCCTCCTGGTCTGGGTGTGTTTTTAGAAATTCCAGTTGACGAGCTACTTTATCGGCTCGCCATAAGTCGTCCTGATCACATAAAAAAATAACTTCTCCCGAACACAGCTGAAGGGCACGTTCGAAGTTTTTGGTAGAACCCAGATTAGTAGGGTTGATATGAATCTGAACGGGAAAAGGTGTTGTGGAAGCGAATTGCTCAAGTAAGGTGATGGTAGAGTCCGTAGAGCGGTCATCACAAACAATTAACTCATCTATTGGGTGGCTTTGCTGGCGAATGCTTTCCAATTGCTCTGGCAAATATTTTGAGCCATTATAGGTACACATTGCCACAGAAACTTTCATAGAGCGTAATTGAAGTTTTTTTAGTTTATACACCTTTAGTTGCCTAAAAGCAACGTCTATAAAAGAGTGTATGGGGTTGAAATTGACCGTTTACAATACAAAGGTAGCCCTTTGCACTGAACAGCAAAATAGTAATTTTCGTAGGTATTGAATGGCCTTATCTACGATTAAGAAAATCAGGCTGATAAGAATAAAGCCACTTAGTGAATTTTCGAATTGGTTCAGCCAGTTTCTGGTGATGAATGCTCACTGGCAGTGGGGGGTCAGGTAATCCGTAATGGGGCTGAATTTTATGCACCTGATTATACAGGGGATGTTCTATTACCTGGCGGGCATATTGCTGAGCGGCTTGTTTAAAATAAGTGGGGATAGGGCGGTCAGTCAGAAAGTTAGCAAAAATCTGGCGATGATATTCATAACCAGAAAAATGGAAAGTCGCTGCATTTTCACCATTTCTTTCGAATGCATTGCCAGTATGAATACCATAATCGGGGTTTCGTAAAGGTACGATTCCAGCAAACATTGCTGGGGCCAAGTCCAGCCAGAGCTGATCCGAAGCCTGTCCCTGGCAAGTATTATATCCGCCTCGTTCGAATAAATTCTGACACCACCAATTTAAAAAAGCATTACTAACGGCATTTTTCCGAACAAACCAGCAACCCGAAAAATAGGTACCATAATTCAGATTGAATTTGCTATCTGGAAATTGATGATCAGGATGTGGCCTTAACCATTGAGATAGTAGCCCTGCTGGTGCGGACAGTTCGGTCAATTCGGTTAATCGGCGTAAAATGAGGCTTTCCGGAGCCAGGAAAACAACACCCTCAGCTTGTTCTAAAATATGCCTTACATAAAAAGGGCGACTTAGCTGGAGCAATTCGGTTTGCGTGTAACGGCTAATTAATAAGGGCCATTGGCTTGAAAAAACGTCTTCAACCATTACTACCCGACAATTTGCAGGCAGATCAACGGGAACATGCTGATCAATCCAGCCAATCCAAAGAATAGACTCAGGATAATGTTTTGCCAGCTGATTAGCCAATACCGCTACATTCGGTAAATGTTTGGTCCAGCAAGTGGTAACGAAATGTAAGTTCATCATTTACTTTGGTCGTGTGAAGGCTTCTGCCATTTTACGTCCAATCAAATATTCTTCAATAGGTTGCCAGACCTCCTCTACGGTCAGGCTAGGTACATAGGTACCACGTTGGCTACGAATCATGCGGGCATTGCTGCCATCTCCGTATCCACCCGTGTACAGATCATAATGTTCGAAGGGGCCATGTTTTCCTAATAAAATAAACCCATAAGTCCCCACGGCATTAGCCATATGGGCAGGGCCACTATCCAGGCCAATAAAAAAGGTAGCCCGCCGGATTACTTCAGCCGATTCCAACACACTTAATTTTCCGCAAAGATTGTAAAAATCTTTTGAGACGTTTTGAACATTAGGAACCAAGCCAATTTCAACAACAGGCCCAAAATCTTTTAATAGACGATTGGCCAGATCATTCCAGCGTTCCTGTACCCAGTCTTTAGGTAACTGGTTTGAGATGGTATGCAATACAACGTATTTTTCAGGTAGGTTCAGGGAATCTACTTTTGCTTTGGCTGTATTCGGAATATATAGTTTCGGCCCATCCGCAGGGCTGGGTAAAGGAACATTGGCAGCCGTAGCAAAAACTTCGGTTAACCGGCCAAACTCCAGGAAATTGTGTATCGTCAAATGAATGGAATCAGCGTGGGCGTTAACCAATCGACGTTTTAAGGGTTCATAAACTCGATTGGAAAGATGAAAGTTATAGAGCTTGTCAAACGGGCTATGATCAACCAGTAGACAGGAAAATAAAACATTGGGTTCCAGAATAATGTGGTTAATAGCTGGATTGTAATCAAGCAATTCACGAAAAGGCTTTTTAACAATCCAGCAGAGAATGGCCTCTGGGTGCTGATTTCTAATTTTTCGGGCTATTGGTTCCCCCGTTACAATGTCACCCATATGCTCAGCCTGGAGAATGGCAATCACGGGTTTTCCCTTGGTAAGTTTTAGCCATTTTATCCAGGCATACGTTTTCCAGAAGGCCCAATAGGTTTTAAAAATTTCTGAATATTTATGATAGCGGTGTTTCCAAAGGGCAATAAACGTTTCCATCCTTCACTGCTTTTTTAGAGAATCTTAATTATTAATAATGGCGAGTTGGGTATGGATCAAGCCAGTGAGCTATTTTTTCAAAGGGTAAACCCAATACTTTTCTGACACGTTTGTAATAAACCGTTTTGGCGGGTTTAAGATACGCACAGGGAAACTGGCTATAGTATTCATTAAAATTAGCTCGCATACGGTTCGCGTAGTAATCGAACAGGGGCCGTACATCGGGCCGTTGTGAAAATTCAAAGCGGCTCTGATACTTTGATATTGAGTCGGGTTGGGTAATACTATAGCCTGAGAAATGGAAAAACTGAAGCGGCCACTCTTCATTAATAAGCCAGGTATTATCCTGAAAGGTAAAGTGACGTTCATGTAAATTCCAATAAGCTACATTATAGCCCGGATGCCGGTCAATATCTACCTGATCAAAATAATGCGGGACATAGTTAATCCATTTCTGATCGGTAAAGAGGCCGTTACAAATGTCGTTGAAACTTTGAAAAGCTAACTTTTCAGACCACCAGTCAATGAAACGCTGAGTTTCGGAACTTCTTTTTAGCCCAATAAAGCCTAGGTTATAAGTACCACTGTTCAGTAAATCGCATTCATTCGGAGAAGCCCTATCTGGATACGGGCTTAGAGCATGAGGAGTTAAGACAAAATTATAACGTTCAAGCTGGCTACGTAGGTGTTTAAGTTCCGTAAAAACGATTATATCGGGGTCGAAATAAATAAAATTCTGATAATCAGGATATTCTTTAAAAAAATGCTGGAAAAAATTAGGTTTAACAGCCGTATTGAATTCAGTAATGTCATAGTTTGCCATCATCCAGTCCAGATTTGGGATGGCAATACGGTGTAATTCTAACAACTCGTAGGGAGGAATTTTGTCTGTATCAAACGTTACTCCATCCAGTCGATCTACCAAACCGATCACATAATGTATATCAGGATTGGTTTTAGCCAACGACTCGCCCAAGGTGCGGGCCTGTGCTAAATAGTTAATTGAACAGAGGGTAAAGGCAAGCGTTTTCAATCGATATGATGTTGGTTGGAAAGAAACGGAGCACTAAGATTTAATGGGTTGATAGTGTTTTTTCAATTAATTGGATGAAAACCCGCATGGCATGATCATCCTGATGACGGGCAAATACTTTTTCGCGGGCTGCAAGCCCCATGGTATGCCTCAAGGTAGCATTCATTAACAGCTGGGTGATTAAAGTATGCATGGCGGCAATGTCCAGATAATTACAGATGAAGCCAGCATCTGTTTCTACGAAATCCGGAGCTCCGCCAGACTGATCAAAACATACGATGGGTTTACCTAATAATGCCGCTTCCAGAACGACTAGTGGATATGGTTCCTCGCGTGAGGTTAAGACAAATACATCAAATGCTGCAATGTAGTCATATGGCCGGTCGGAATGAGGTACTAAATGTACGCGATTGTGTATTCCCAAACGACGAATGTCCTCCATAATCATTTGGTATTCAACCTTATGTTCGTCAGCACCAACCCAGACAAAATGGGTATCTGAAGTAGATAACCGAGCGAGTTGTACAAAAATGTCGATTCCTTTTCTCCAGTCGAGTGTTCCAACGGCTCCGACGATAGGAGCAGAGTCGGGGATTTCAAGTAAGGATTTAATTTGCTGAATTGACTCAGTAGTTACCTGCATTTGCCAGGCTCCTTCTGGTAATAAAGAAGGGAGTACTGAAATACATTCCGGATCAAGGCCAAAACGATTAATATAAATAGCTCGTTGAGCATCTGAACAGGCCCAGAAATAATCTGTAAGACGTAGGGTCTGATTAAAGCTGGAAATCTCGGTATACATGGAAATACCCATGGGCATTTCATGAACGTACGTTACAATTGGGCAGCTTACCAGCGAACGCAGCTGAACGAGTAAATCACCATTCGTAATGGTATTTGAGACGATTAGATCATAGTTTTCGTTTTTAATTTCCTTAAAAACCTGATCCTGATAGCTCTGACGATTAAACAAACGGCTTACCTGTTGGCGTCTGCTATTTGATTCCCGATGATACCAATGGTAGGTAGGAGCCAGTTTTTCAAACTCACGAGTGAGGGCTCCGCCGTGGCGAAGTAATATTCTAAACTGATAATCAGGGACTCCCCGTAGTTTTTTTAAAAACCGTAGCAACAAAATCTGTGCACCGGCCCGGTTAGCATCGTGACTGATGAACAGAATTTTTTTCATCTA
>JASGGE010000103.1:0-14467 GCA_047605205.1 Siphonobacter sp. | reverse complement strand
GACATTAATTTACTCATTCTATCATTTACTAATTCACGTATTACCTTCCTAACGTACTGAATGTGCATTGAATTATTTAATAATCAACTAGATTTTTTCCCGATCTACCCATTTTTCTGTGAATACTGGCTGATGTGTCTGCATTAACGCCATCAGTTGTTCGATTGAATCACTTACCAGCAGCATGTCACGGTTCGCTGGTTTTAAAAATCCTTTCGACACCATCTGATCCAACATCAACAATAGTGGATCGTAAAACCCATCAATGTTTAGTATACCAACTGGTTTCTGATGAATATTAAGCTGCTTCCAGGTAAGGATTTCGAAGAGTTCATCCATAGAACCAAACCCACCCGGTAAGGTAATAAAGGCATCGGCACGTTCGGCCATTAGGGCTTTCCGTTCGTGCATAGTTTCGGTAATGTGTAGTTCCGTAAGGCCACTATGAGCCACTTCCCACTTCTTCAGAAAATCAGGAATTACTCCAATTACTTCACCACCAGCGGCTAAAACGGCATCGGCAACAATTCCCATCAAGCCTACATTCCCACCGCCATATATTAAACTTAATTGATTGGTTGCCAAGTAAGTCCCCACTTCTATAGCTACTTCCCGATAAATGGAGTTATACCCGGCACTAGCCCCACAGAACACGGCAATGTTTTTCATAAACAATAGGAAATTAAAAAATCAGCTACCCTTAATTGGTAGCTTTTTTACGTTTAGTCGTTTGTCGAAATCCTTCAAAACGAGCAATAAGCCCCTTCCCACCTACGGCCCAGCCCGTTGTGCCCGCAAAACTCAGAGCATGAAAAGCTGACCGATCCAGTTCTTTCCAGGTTTTGCCATTATCCATTGAATAACAAGTTCCTGAAGGCCCTACTGCGATTAATCGTTCTAACACCGTACCGACAGGGCTACCTTCCACAGTGGTTCTGTTCTCCTGACGATAAAGCCGCACGGCTTCTTTTAATCCCGGGGGCTGCGTAGAGGGCATCACATTCCAGGTTTTTCCCCCGTCTTCGGTTAACAACACATTCTGGGTAGAATCTGTTACGTGCTGATAGTCCCCACCGACGGCAATCCCCCGAAACCGGTTCTGAAAATACAGTCCAAAAATACCCGAAGTTTTGCCAGCAGTGAGAGGCGTTTCTGCTACTTCCCATGAATAGCCATAGTCTTTCGAACGGAATACCCGGGCTTTTTTGCTCCCTCCCGTACCAATCCAGGCCCAGCGTTTATTACTGACAACCAGAGAAGTGCCACTTGCTGCAAATGCGGCTTCGCCCTCTTCCATAATCGGGAACTTCGCACGAGGCACCTCTGACCAGCTTTTGCCGCCATCAGAGGTTACCAGAATGAATAGTTTATTATCAATAGGATCGCCAAAACAGATTCCGTGCTGTTTATCCCAGAAATCAAGTCCATCCAGAAAAACCCCTTTCTGATGGGTTTGATAAACGAGCTGCCAGGTTTTGCCGGCATCTTCTGTACGATAAATTCGGGCCGCTCCTTTTTCGGCTTCTCCGGCACTCATTGCTACGGCAACTTCGGTACTAAAAGCGTGAATGTCCCGGAAATCAAGTCCTTCGGTTACGTGAAAAATATCCCAATGCTCACCACCGTTCTCCGTTCGTAATATCTGCCCTTTTGACCCTCCAACCCAACATACCTGGTCAGACAGTGCATAAACCGAACGAAAACTCGCATCCGTACCTGAAGGCTGTACTTTCCATTGGCTCCAACTGGCTTGAGAAAGTAAAAGCAGACAGAAGATTTTTCTAAGCATTACCATTCATTTGATTTATTGTTGGGAATCATCAGAAGGGTAAAAATAGAGAACTTCCATGGCTTTCTCGTTAGAAAAAGGCTTTTATGCCAAAGCAAGCCGTTTGCAGGTATCAGGATTTTATTTTGAAAAAGAACTTTCGACAACTCTCACACTGATAGTATTGAGTCGGTAAAAAAAATAACAATGTTTTTAATAGAGTTGGCCGACGGCGACGGTTAATGTCAGTTGTACCGCAGTAGGGGCATTTTATTTTTTCAGATTTAGCATGAGAAGTTAACATGGACATGATACGTTTAAGAGGGGGAGGGGGAAAAGTGTACTTCTATTTCTTGCAGAATGACTATTCCTAGCGTAGAAAATATCACTGGCACCGCGTACGTTGGTAAAATTTCACATCCGAAAAAAGAAAAGATATTCAATAACAAACAGACATTCAGGTTGTTCAACTACGAATGAACGACAATAAGGACCCTGACGCTTCAGCGAAGTAGTAGACATAGCAGACTTGATTAGATTGGCGGTATCTAAGTAACAAATCTATGAAAAAAGGCCCACCTAAAATATTACCTTTACAGGTAGTTATTATCTGATTTTTAGATATTTATCTCATACTAATATTTTAATCCGCACGGTAATTACTATTCGTTAATATCCTTCAGAAAACCGCTCAGGTAGAAATACCTGTTGAATTGACCCCATTTTATGTAAATTTTACTTGCAATGCCCGGAAAACAAAAAAGCCGAAATTATTCGGCCTTTTCTCTGGTATTAGTGCTTATTCTTTTTCCTGAATGGGTAAACCATGAGCTTCCCGCCAGGCTTCTACATTGATGCGGATGCCTTCGCCTACAATTATGAAAGCTAACCGCAATTTCCAGGCCGGATAGCTATCGCCAAAATGCTCTAGTAGAGGAGTGATGGGAGCATTTTCAGCGAAGGGAATATCTAATTTCCGGGCGGCTTCCAAGATTGCTTCCCGTGTTTGTCCGGGTAATAGTTCCTTAAAATGAACGGTATGCCCTTCACTTTTTAATTTCTGCAAATGTCCCAGAATAGTACTGGCTGCCAAACTACGTTTCTCTGCAATTTCTTCGATTCCATACCCATCCCGATAAAGTTCGAGTGTCTGTACGTACGTAAGCCCTTTCGCCATGCGTACCCCTTGCTGAGGGTTATCCTGCACAAAAGACAAAATTTCGTTAATGAACACATCGCCAAACTGACGGTCTTTTTGCTGCCCAACTCCGGATACCTGTAAAAACTGGGTATGATTAATGGGTCTTTTCTGGGCCATGTCTGATAAGGAAGCATCACTAAATACCTGAAACGGCGGGATACCTAATGAATCAGCCAGTTGTTTGCGTAACACCCGAAGGCGTTCGAAAAGAGCATCCCGCACCACCTGACGTTTGTTTTTTGGCAAATGAGCAACTTCTTCTACCTGACGGGCTTTCCGCTCTTCCAGTGGTATAAATTTCACAAGAGGCACTGAGCGGCCTTCTTTTAAAACCTGCCAGCTAATGGGGTTAAGCTTAAAGGTATGCCCTTCATCATAGGCGATATCCATTACTCCTGAATTAAGTAATTGTGCCAGATAGTCGGCCCATTCTTCGCCCCGTAATTCTTTTCCTATGCCAAAGGTTTTCAATTGATCGTAGCCATGCCGCAGAATACTCTGATTGCGACTACCCCGCAAAATGTCGATTAGCGTCCCCATCGCAATTTTCTCGTTTGTTCGGGCAATGGCCGAAAGAGCTTTCTGGGCAATTACAGTACCATCAAAATGCGTGCGTGGATTTCGGCATACATCACAATTACCACAGTCTTTCCCGACACTTTCATTGAAGTAACTAATTAATATCCTCCGGCGACAAATGTCTGCCTGGGCATATTGCTTCATCCGATCCAGCTTGGCTAGCAGTAACTCTTTCTGGTAAGCTGCCTGCTCTGACTTCTGAATCATTTCCGTTTGCTGAATCACATCCTGATAACTGTAAAACAACACCGTATCTGCGGGCTGACCATCCCGGCCAGCCCGGCCAATTTCCTGATAAAAGCTCTCAACATTTTTCGGCAGATTATAATGAATGACCCACCGTACGTTCGATTTATCAATACCCATTCCAAAGGCAATTGTCGCCACAATAATTTGAATATCGTCCTTCAGAAACTCCGTGTGAGTCTGGCTGCGGTAGGCTGCATCGCATCCGGCATGATAATGCTTAGCCTGAAAACCCGCATTGAGCAAACTAGCAGCAATGTTTTCCGTTGTTTTCCGGCTAAGACAATAAATAATCCCCGCCTGATTGGGATGCTTGTCAAGAAAGTCTTCGATCTGTTCCAGACGTTTTCTTCCAGGTAATACAGACAAACTTAGATTGGGGCGGTCAAAACTGGCAATAAACGTTGGAGCGTCTTCAATTCCCAACTGATTAAGAATATCCTTACGAGTTACCTTATCAGCGGTAGCTGTCAGAGCAACGATGGGTACCGCTGGAAAACTCTCTTTCAGTCGATACAGCTGCGTATATTCTGGCCGAAAATCGTGCCCCCAGAAAGAAATACAGTGCGATTCATCAATGGCAAATAATCGAATGGGCAGCGAGGCGAGCCACTCTAGAAAACTTCCCGAAAACAATCGCTCGGGGGAGATATACAGCAGTTTAAGTTCACCCAGTTTGATTTTCCAGATAACCGACTCCTGTTCATGCGTGCTAAGGGTTGAGTTTAGAAAAGCCGCCGGAACACCGTTGGCTAATAACCCTTGCACCTGGTCCTGCATAAGGGCAATCAGCGGAGAGACCACAACAGTAAGGCCATCCAGTAATAAGGCTGGCACCTGATAACATACTGACTTCCCGCCACCCGTAGGCATAAGAACCAAACAGTCTTTTCCTGCTAAAATGGTGTCAATAATCTCGGCCTGAAGCGGTCGGAAAGCACCATACCCAAAGTAATCTTTAAGAACTTGTTCTTTTGTTAGGGTGGACATAGTAATTACTTTTGATTCAGCTCTTTACGTTTCATTTAACCGATACTGAACCCCCGAGCTTGTAGTCAAATATACGTTATATCCGGGGTTTTCCTTGCCCTTTCATACCATTTCCCATTGACGATTTTTCCGTTTTCAGATCAAGACCGTACCGACTACCTTGCAGAGACGTCGGATTTATACCATTACAGCGTATTGTTGATGCCGCTCGGCTTAAACTCAATAACCTAAACCCAATTGATTTTTATTGTTCACATAAAAATGCTTTACTTTTGTGCGACGAAAAAGAACTTCCCAATGAGCACTACGCCCGCCTATAAAGTTCTCCTGGTGGACGACGATCCCGACATTATTGAATTACTTCAATATAATCTTGAAAAAGAGGGATACGAGGTAGAAGCGGCTTTCGATGGTAAAAAGGCCATTGAAATTGCCAAAACTTTTTCACCCGATCTGGTTTTGCTGGATATTATGATGCCCCAACAGGATGGCATCGAGACGGCTCGCCAATTGCGTGAATTGCCTGATTTTAAAAACAGCTACATTCTTTTCCTAACGGCTCGTTCAGAAGAATATTCGGAAATTGCCGCCTTTGAAATTGGAGCCGACGATTACCTCACCAAGCCCATCAAGCCCCGGGCTTTAATGAGCCGGATTAAGGCCCTCTTCCGGCGGGAAGCTCAGAAAACAGATCCTGGTGACCGAATCGAAACGGCAGGTATTTCCATTAATCGCCAGAATTATACGGTATCGGGTGATTTTGGTGCCGTAGTATTACCCAAAAAGGAATTTGAACTGCTTTTCTTTTTAGCTCAATATCCTAATAAGGTATTCAGCCGTGAGGAATTACTCCAGCGAATCTGGGGAGCTGATATCTATGTATTGGAACGTACCGTTGACGTACACATTCGTAAACTCCGTGAGAAAATTGGTGACTCCTATATCAAAACGCTCAAGGGTGTCGGGTATATGTTTAATGCCGAGGGGGAATAACAGTAGTTTTCTGTTTTTTGCATCATCAAACACAGAAAACCGAAATTGCGTAAACTCAAACGATGTCGCCCCTTAATCCTAAGGTTATTTCTTTCATCCTGGCGATATTAATATCAGCCATAACGACGGGATTTCTCTGGTTTATTCCGGGCACCTCGGTCGGTATGCTTTTTGTAGCCTGGGCTACCAGTTTTTTTGCTACACTGGTGTTGGTTTTTTATGTGCTGGATTATCTGATTTTTGAAGAAATCAATAAGATCTACGATACCATTCAGCGGCTAAAACTTCGTGATTTCAACTTCTCCCGCAAGAAAGTTACCCGTAGCGAAAACCCGCTCAAAAAACTTAACAATGAGATTTTTGTATACGTCGCCAAGAAACAACGGGAGATTGATGAGCTTAAACGCATGGAACAGTTTCGGCGGGAATTTCTGGCCGACGTTTCGCATGAATTAAAAACCCCCATTTTTGCTGCTCAGGGTTTTATCCATACGCTTCTTGATGGAGCGATGGACGACCAACGCGTGCGGGACAAATTCTTACACAAAGCAGCCAAAAGCCTTGATGGTCTGGATGCCCTAGTTGCTGATTTACTTACACTTTCGCAGATTGAAGCGGGCGAAATTAAAATGCACCGTGAGCGGGTAGATATCGTCAAGATTACTCAGGAAGTAATTGACCAATTAGAAACGAAGGCTCAGAACCGTGACATTGACATTCGCCTTATGACGCCTGCTAAAGTCATTTGGGTAAAAGCCGATGGTTATCGTATTTCACAAGCTATGACCAACCTGATTGATAATGCTATTAAATACGGTCGGGACGGCGGAAAAGTGGTCATTACCTTTCAGGAGGATAAGAAAGACTGGCACATTGAAGTAAAAGACGATGGCCCCGGAATTGCCCCCGAACACCTCAATCGCATCTTTGAACGCTTCTATCGGGTTGAAAAATCACGCTCGAAAGAGAAAGGTGGTACGGGCCTGGGCTTAGCCATTGTGAAGCATATTGTTAACGCTCACAAGTCAAAAATTACAGTAATGAGCCGAGTTGATAAGGGCACTACCTTTAGCTTTAAGTTGGGAAAGATAGACGAGTAATCTCTGGGGTTACTCATCGAACGCCTTTACGAACACAAACGGACCCCTAATGAAATGATTACGGTCTGTTTTTTTATAGAACTAAATACTACTCAATTTCAAACCAACTAATCCATGAAAACGAAAACCGTAAAAAAGGCTGTTCGTATGGCTATTTTATTTAGTGTTAATTTTTCAACCTGTCGGCAATTATGAAATGTTTAGCTCTTCTCATTCTATTCGTCAGCACTTGTTTAAGCAGTTGGGCTCAAGCAGGCGAATGGACGATTAGTCCCGCGAAAAATCCGGACGGCACTACTTACAGTGGGAATGTTTCAATCAAAAAACAAGGTGATACCTATACCATTCACTGGAAAACATCGAAGGGTAACCCAGAAGGGATTGGCGTATTAAACAATAATATCCTCTACGCTGGTTATAGCCCAGAGCCCAGTTATGGCGTAACCGTATATGACGTAAAAGACGGTAATCTGGTTGGCATACGAACCACCAACACAGGGCAAAGTGGATCAGAAGGCGTAGCAGGAGCGAATCGGTTGGTAGGTACCTACGATGTAAAAGGCCAGACAGCCAATGGAACGACTTATACTGGCTCAATAACAATTGCCCGTAATGGTTCGGTGTTTAACTGTACCTGGGAAGTTGGTTCAGATACTTACGAAGGGGTAGGCATTCTGGAAGGCCGAAAGTTTATCGCTTCCTGGGCAAAAGGTTCCGGAGCGGGACTCATGATCTATCGATTTGAACCAAACGCTGCCATGGGAACCTGGGCTGTTCAGGGAAACAACAAATGGGGTTATGAGAACCTGGTTCGATCAAACTAAGTTATATAAAACAGGCTGACGAGTTCAAATTACTTGTCAGCCTGTTTAGTGCTATCCCACTCTTTTGGCTTTATAGCCTTTCTGTATTAACCAGGTTAAGACTTTATCGCGTTGGTCACCCTGCACTAAAATCTCACCGTCTTTGGCAGAGCCCCCTACTCCACATAGCGTTTTTAGTTTCTTTCCTAAATCGACTAAATCCTCTTCCGTTCCAACAAAACCACTTACCAGGGTTACCTGCTTACCCCCTCGCTGTTTTTTATCCAACTGGACTTTAAGGTTTTGCTGAGCAGGCGGTAAGGTTTCAACCTGCGGTTGCTCTTCTGACTGGTATTGAAAATCAGGATCCGTTGAATAGACTACTCCTGTATAATTTTTCTTTGACATCTTTGCTTGGGGTCAATGGTTAGTTGTTTGTTTAAACAGCACATTAAATATTTTGCTATCAACAAATACTCAATACCCAGCAGCTAATCATTATACCGGCTCACCGTATAACTCGGCCCGCTGTTCTTTTGTACGCGAATCAGTCAGGTAATCGTCAAATGTGGTGAGCTTATCCAGGCTGCCATTTGGCGTTAACTCGATAATCCGGTTGGCTACCGTTTGGGTTAACTGGTGGTCATGGCAAGCAAATAACATTACACTTGGAAAATCTTCCATGCCTTTGTTCAGGGCTTGAATGGATTCCAGATCCAGGTGGTTCGTTGGTTCGTCAAGAATTAGTACGTTAGCTCCTGAAAGCATCATTTTCGAGAACATACAACGCTGCTTTTCCCCCCCAGATAATACGGTACATTTCTTCAGAGCTTCTTCACCCGAAAACAACATTCGCCCCAGAAAACTCCGTACAAAGGTTTCATCTTTTTCAGTCGAATACTGACGCAGCCAGTCTACCAGATTCAGACTACCATCTGAGAAATACTTGCCGTTATCATTCGGTAAATAGCTTTGCGTAGTAGTTACGCCCCAGCTAAAACTACCCGTAGTGGGTTTGCGTTCGCCCATCAGAATATCGAAAAAGGCTGAAACAGCCAGCCCATCTTTACTTAGGAGTGCGATTTTCTGATCATTCAACATACTGAATGTCAGATTCTTGAACAATACCGTTCCGTCTTCCAGTACGTAACTCAGGTTTTCAACATTCAATACCTGGTCACCAATTTCACGTTCGGGTTTGAAACCAATGTATGGGTAACGCCGGCTCGAAGGCTTGATTTCATCTACCTGAAGTTTATCCAGCATTTTCTGACGAGCCGTGGCCTGACGCGATTTCGCTACGTTAGCCGAGAAACGCCGAATAAACTCTTCCAGTTCTTTCCGCTTTTCGTCGGCTTTCTTATTCTGATCGGCCTTTTGTCGGGCAGCTAACTGACTCGATTCGTACCAGAAGGTATAGTTCCCACCGTAGATTTGAATCTTGCCAAAGTCAAGGTCAGCAATATAGGTACAAACGTTATCGAGGAAGTGTCGGTCGTGGCTTACCACAATTACCGTATTCTTGAAGTTCATTAAAAACTCTTCCAGCCACAAAATGGAGTCAATGTCCAGGTTGTTGGTAGGCTCGTCAAGTAACAGAATATCAGGGTTACCAAATAAGGCCTGAGCCAGCAATACCTTCACTTTTTCCGAAGGGTTCATGTCGGCCATCAGGGTGTAGTGACTATCTTCTTTAATACCCAGGCCGGATAATAACGCCGCCGCATCTGACTCGGCTTCCCAGCCATTCATTTCCGCAAATTCGGCTTCCAGTTCGGCAGCTTTATTGCCATCTTCTTCGGTGAAATCTGCCTTGGCGTATATGGTGTCTTTCTCCTGCATTACTTTATAGAGCTGGGTGTTCCCCATGATTACCGTATTCAAAACGGTTTCTTCATCATAGGCATTCTGATTTTGTTTCAGAACCGACATCCGCTCGCCTGGGTTCATCGATACTGAGCCCGTAGTTGGTTCAATATCACCCGCAAGAATTTTCACAAACGTAGATTTCCCGGCACCGTTGGCCCCAATGAGGCCGTATACGTTACCCGGAACAAATTTTAAATTAACATCTTCAAAAAGCACCCGCTTTCCAAAACGGAGCGAAATATTACTGACTGAGAGCATTCGAATATCATGGTTTCAATACTACAAAGGTACGGATTTTCAGGCGTCTTTTTGGGGAAATACAAAAGCCCTTACTTTTTTTCATGTCCGAATATTAGCATCGTTAAGGCACACCCTTCGCAACCATATAAAGACCAATCGTTAACTAAACCAGTGCCTTTACAGAAGCATTTCCACCACTTGCCTATTCACTGTGTGGCGTATACGTTTTTACACCTATATTCCAACAATCATTAGTAATGGTTAGGTGGAATCTAATAAAACGCAATCCCGATACGGATTGCGTTTTTTATTTGTAGAAAATAATCTATTGGTTGAATGGCTATCTATTGGGAAGTTGCTTCAGCAGATGCTCCTGTTTAAATCATTGGACCAATACACAGGTTTAATCTATAAAATACAATCGTGATACAATGACTACCATTAATCCTGTTCTTGAACAATTTGGCGGGTATATACGTGTACGGGTTTGTGGTATTGCCGTACAGGATAATCGAGTTCTATTAATCCGCCATAAAGCACTTTTTGGAGAGGGTGTCTTCTGGGCTCCGCCGGGCGGTAGCCTTGAATACGGAGAGTCTATTCATGAGGCTTTAAAACGCGAATTTCTGGAAGAAACTCATTTGCACATTCGCGTTGGCGAGTTCTTGTACATAAATGAATTCATCCGATCTCCGCTGCATACCTTAGAGGTGTTTTTCCGGGTATATGTTGAGTCGGGCGAGCTATCTCTTGGGTATGATCCTGAATTTCAGAATCAAATTATGGAAGAAATAGCCTGGGTTAGTTGGGAGGAATTAAAAACCTTACCCCTGGATGAGGTTCACTCATTTTTTCATCTAAGTGAGCAACTTGAAACGTTACTGCAACTCAAAGGCTACGGATTACAATAAAGGATGATCAGCATCCAGCAAAAAATAGCGAACTTTACTGGAGCGTTACAAAACGTACAAAGCTCCTGAAGCTGTTGAATCTACAGTGTTGACCTTCTCATTTGTGAATACACCTAAATCCGATACACCAACCCCTGCGTTTCTACTTCGGCAGAAATTCCCCTTTCAGCCTACGGCAGGACAACTGGATCTGTTCGAAAAATTAAGTGCCTTTCTTTCCAACGACGACACTCAGACTTTTTTGCTGAAAGGATATGCGGGTACCGGAAAAACAACGCTGGTCAGCACTTTAGTAAAAAGTCTGCCCAAATTAGGTTTCCGGACGGTATTGCTGGCACCGACGGGCCGGGCGGCCAAGGTACTGGCTATGTATTCCAGCAAAAAAGCCACAACAATTCATAAAAAAATCTATCGCCAGGTTACTAATAAGTTTACGGGGGCTCTTGAGTTCAGGCGGCAGAATAATTACCATACCAATACGGTTTTTATCGTAGACGAGGCCTCCATGATTGCTGACGAAGCCGATTTTGGGGGCATGAACGGCCTGCTTACCGATTTAATTGAATATACCTTTGGCAACGAAGAAGGTCAGCCAAACAAACTGATTTTTGTAGGCGATATAGCTCAGTTACCTCCGGTTGGCAAAGAAGAAAGCCCGGCCCTGATTGCAAAATATTTACGCGAAAACTTCCATATGGAGGTAATGGAGGTAGAATTAACAGAAGTAATGCGGCAGGACAATGCATCGGGTATTTTGATGAATGCAACCCGCCTGCGGGAAATTCTCTGGGACTCCGTACCCGAAATCAGTTTAAATACCCGCCAGTTTCGGGATTGTTTCCGAATGACTGGTGAAAAACTGGAAGACGGCCTTAATTATGCTTACCGGAAATACGGCGAAGAAAATACCATTGTTCTTACGCGTTCGAACAAAACTGCGGTAGCCTATAATCGCTATATCCGGGCTCGTATCAAATATCAGGAAGATGAAATCTCAACGGGCGACCGCCTCATGGTGGTTCGGAACAATTACACCATTCTGGATGAAGATTCACCGGCAGGGTTTATAGCCAACGGTGATTTTGTGGAGGTTCTGAAAATTCGTGGGGAGGAAGAACTGTATGGTTTCCGCTTTGCTAATTGCCTCCTCCAACTCTCGGATTACCCCGACCAGCCCTCATTTGATGCCAAGATTATGCTCAGCACTCTCGACAGCCCTTCCCCAGCCCTAAGCCGAGACGAAAATCGGGCATTATACGATGCTGTTGCAGCCGACTACGAGCATATCGCCTCTAAACGCGAACGTATGCAGGAAATTCGGAAAGATCCGTACCTGAATGCCTTACAGGTAAAGTTTGCATATGCTCTTACTTGTCACAAATCGCAGGGTGGCCAGTGGAACGCTGTCTTTATCGATCAGGGTTACTTAACCGCTGAGCAGGTCAATCAGGAATTCATCCGTTGGTTATATACTGCCATAACCCGAGCCAGTGCAGAGGTATTCCTGGTGAATTTTCACGGAGACTTTTTTGAATAATAACCTGCCATTCTTCAAAAAAATTATTTCCGATTAACCAGCTCCTGCTTAAAAGGAAAGCCAGCTGCTTTTTGCTGCAACATTTCCAGCCACTGGACACGTCGGCTCTCAGAAGCTTCCGAGAGTTCACTTTGACCCCTATTTTCCTGATAGTCAGCCAGATCAACCAAAATATCTTTCAACTGCTCCAGGCGTTCGCTCCCTAGTATAGTCTGAAATTTTTCATCAATAATTTTGGTGCATTGCTTCCACTCTAATGTAAAACGAGCCCCTTTATTGGTAATTTTCACTAACACAGAGCGAGCATCGTCGGGATGTTTTTCAGTCTCTACGTAACCCTGCTCCTGTAATTCCTTAACAATTTTACTGACGGCCTGCTTGGTAATGCCAACCCGGGCAGCCAGTTCATTAATAGTAGATCCATCCAGTTCAATATGAACCATCAGAATCATATGCCCCAGCCGGTACGACTCATAACCAGCCGCAACGAGATGTTCACTCGAAATGTCCACCACCAAACGGAAAGCCCGACTCAACAGCCGCCCCATGATCCGATTCCGGTGGGATTTAAACTCCTCTAATTTTTTTTTCAGTTCCTTATCCATCGCTCATTTTCCATCAAAAAACTGGCAGAAGCGTTCAAAATGTTCTACTTTTTTCTTTAATGAAAATTTAATTTGAATCAAAAAAGTACAATTCATTGACTGTAGTTTCCAATTTACCAAAAAATCAAATTAGATAGAACCAAGCCGTCAAACCTGTTATAAAACACTGAAAATCAATAATCAATTAAATTAATTTAACTAAAATGAATTTAATTTCGTCAAATCATCTTTACGTACTTTAACGAATCCACCACAAAAATAGTCATAAAAAAATAATAGTCAACTAGCTTGACTTTTTTAGTCAACTAAGTTTACCTTTGCATTGTCAATTTGGTTGACTAACTTGCCAAAAGCACCTTCGAACGAATCCATTTTTGAAAACCAACAATAAATGAAGTTATGGCTACGCCAGAAAAATCCTCGTTAAGTAAATTCCTGCCCCGTATTATTTTGATTATTGTGTTAATAGCGGGAGCGTGGTTCGGCTTTACCGCCTATCAACATGCTCAAACACACGAAGAAACCGACAATGCCCAGATTGAGAGCTACATGGTTCCTGTATTACCACGGATATCGGGGTACGTGAAAAGTGTTCACGTAAAAGACTTCGATAAAGTAGAAAAAGGACAGCTGCTTGCCGAAATTGATACCGACGAAGCTACCCTTCAGCTACAGGAAATGGAAGCAACGCTCCGTCAGATGCAGACTGACGTTGAAAATGCGAAAGCCAGTATTCGGAACGCGGAATTAACGGTAAAGGCTCAGGAAACGAACCTAAAGGCAACGGCAACGCGTCGGGATAAAGCCAAGACCGATTCAGACCGCGATGCACGTCTGTTGGCAGACAAAGCCATTACCCGCAAACAAGCCGATGACAGCCAGAATGCCTATACCGTTTTAGTAGAGCAATACAATGGAGGAATTGCGGATATTCAGGCTTCCCGCTCACGAATAGACGTATTACGCTCGACCTTACATAAAGCAGAAGCTGCTCTGGATGTTCAGAAATCAAAAATTGATCAGCAAAAATTGAAACTGACCTATGCAAAAGTATATGCTACTTCATCAGGCCGCATTGGCCGTAAGAGCGTAGAAACGGGTCAGTATATTCAGGCAGGTCAGACCCTGATGACCATTGTTCAGGACAGTACGATGTGGGTTGTTGCTAACTACAAAGAAACGCAAGTAGAAAACCTGCACCTTGGTGATGAAGCTATTGTAACCGTAGATGCTTTCCCTGATCATCCGTTCAAAGGTAAAATTGTTTCATTCAGTGAAGCAACCGGAGCTAAATTCTCTCTTTTACCTCCTGATAATGCTTCAGGTAACTTCGTGAAAGTAACTCAGAAAATCCCGGTAAAAATCGAATTCGAAGATCTGGGCACATACAAAGGCTTACTGCGTTCTGGTATGAATGTTGAAGTAAGCGTTAAAATCAATAAATAGTTTGCTATTAAGCGGTTGCAGAAATCTGCAACCGCTTATAAACTAATCAGTTATGGGACCAAGTACTGCACCCATTACCTACCCCACGGGTTTCAAGAAAGTTGTTATTATTGCCACAGCGATAACGGCAGCCATCATGGAATTGATTGACACGACAATTGTAAACGTGGCACTTAATC
>JASGGE010000102.1:0-14588 GCA_047605205.1 Siphonobacter sp. | reverse complement strand
AAATTCTAACTGATGCCCTTATGAAAGTCTCTCGTACTTTACTCGTTCTTATTACTTCCTTGCTGCCACTTTTATACGTCAATTTTATATGGCAGCAACTGCCAGGTCGCGTTCCAATTCACTTTGATCTGCATGGTAATGTGGATGGATATACGTCTATAGCTGGCTTTTACGGATTTCTATTTGCAATGGTTACCTTATCCATTGGCCTGTTTTTCCTGATTAAAAACGGTCAGCAATATACATTCACAAACAAGAGCTATACCCAGGGCACACTTGAGCAAATCGGTTTAGGTACCAGTCTGTTCATTACCGCTATCAATTTTATTCTCATCCAGGTAGCTATTAATCGAAAGGGTGGTCTGGTTGAATATATTCTTGTGTTAATTCCTATGCTTTTTATTTTCATTGGGAATTACAGCATTCGGTTAAAACCTAATTTCTTCGTTGGTATTCGTACTGCTTCAACACTTTCTAATGCAGACAACTGGCGAAAAACACACCTGGTAGCCGGTCGGTTAATGGTCGTTTTAGGTTTACTAAGTATCGTACCTATGATGTATGTAAACTTTACCGGCAAGTTGATTATTATTCTAATTCTTACGGGGATTATTACCATTTACCCGATTATCTATTCCTATCAACTTTCCTCCAAAAAGTAATTATATGAAAACGCTTTATATTCTATGTTTTCTTTGTGTTTCAGCTCTTGTTCAGGCCCAAAATCAGTTTCGGGAAGAAGAGGTTAGTTACTGGAATAAAGCCGATTCCATTCCGTTAAATGGTACATTAACTATACCAAATCAGGGAAAGAATTTTCCAGCAGTCATTCTGATTAGTGGCTCAGGTCCGCAAGATCGGGACGAAACACTTTTTGGCCACAAACCCTTTAAAATCATTGCCGAATATTTGAGCAATCGGGGTTATGCTGTCTTGCGTTATGACGACCGGGGTGGTGGAAAAGCCAACAAAATTTATACCGATGCCACCATCGACAATTTTGCAAAAGATGCTGAAGCCGGGTTAGATTATCTAAAAACCCGTCCCGAAATCAATTCCAGGAAAATTGGCTTTCTGGGCCATAGTGAAGGTGGGTCCATCGCACCAATGATTGCCAGTAAACGAAAAGACGTTGCTTTTGTCATATTAATGGCAGCTCCTGGCCGACGGCATGACGTTATGATGGCTGAGCAAAATCGGGATCTATTTCGGGCAATGGGCGTAGATTCGAATCTGGTAAACTTGTATGTGGAGGACTATTACAATAAGGTTTTCCCTCAGTTTCCTAACCTCACGGACACCGCTCAGGTAACTAGACTAGTACATGAACGCATTGCCTATTTACGTACGAAAATGACGAAAGAGCAACTCTTTTCGTTTGGTATACCACCTCAGGAAAATGTGTATATGAAAGCTATTATAAGCACCTATAATAACAAATGGCTCAGGCATTTTATTAGCTTTAATCCTGAAATTTACCTGGAGCAACTGAAGGTTCCAACACTCGCAATTAATGGCACAAAAGATACACAGGTAAATGCTAATCTGAATTTAGCAGGGATTGAAACAGGGCTTAAAAAAGCAAAAAACAAGAATTATAAGATCGTCCGGCTGGAAGAATTAAATCACCTCATGCAGCATGCAAAAACCGGTCTCCCTACTGAATATCCTAAGATTCAGGAAGATCTTGCCCCAGAGTTTATAGATACCGTTTATGAATGGTTAAAAAAGACAATTCATTAGATAATTCTGAAATAAAAAAATCCCGCCAAAAAGCCAGCGGGATTTTTTATTTATATTACTATTTTCTTACAAGCCACGGTATCTGACGGCTGTTCCTTCCATTATGAATCCATTCGACGAGGCCGTTATGTAATATTTATATTTTACATCCAGAACTGCGTTGGCTCCGAGTTGCTTAGCCTTTTCAACTAACTCTTCAGTCAGGCGGATTTTTTGCCTGGAATCATTTCCACGCATTGTCATCGGCCCTTTAGTTTTAAGCTGAGTATTGGTAAGTGGTATTTCATCCTGGATAATCACCTGGTCAATTATCTCGAAAGAGCGATCAGGCCCTTTTTCTTCTTTCCAATACACATCAAGGTCATATTTTGGCTTTCTGGATATCGGAATAGAAGGCAGAAAACACGATTGCAACAAGCAAACCAGCAGAATAAAAAAATACTTAAACAGTTTCTGAATCATAAATCAGTACGCGATCCCAGTATTGGTTACAGGTTTCAACAAATTTTAGGTGAATGGGGTCAATTTGATACGCATCATGGGCCGCCAAGTCTTTAAAAACGAGCAATAAGCAATAATCGTATGACCGATCAATAACCGGACGATTGGTAGAGGCCGGTTTTCCTACATTAAATACTTCTTTTCCACCAATAGCATCCAGTGAACTAACCCCTGCTTCGAATTTGAGACGATCTTGCTCCGAGATACCTTCTTTTAGCCAAAAATTAACAACGTGTACGAACATAATTATAGTAAAAGGTTTAAAGTAGTTACCGGATGAAGTACCTGACAAGCAAAAGACCCGCCGTTTTGGCGGGCTTTTTGCTTGCTATAGAAAATCTTATAGCAAACTGGCGTTCTTAACAACAGCTAACTGGCGTTCTTTTAACTCTTCAGAAGCTTTTACCAAAGGTAAACGCACATCGGAAGAAACAATGCCCAAACTTTCCAGAATTCCCTTTACACCTACCGGATTCCCTTCTTCGTATAAAAGCGGATCAATATCCAGGAATGAGCCTAATTCTTTACGAGCAGTAGCGTAATCTCCTGCTAAACCCGCGTGAATCATACTCGTAAATTTCCCTGGAAAGGCATTAGCAATTACTGACATTACGCCTACTCCACCAATACTAATGATTGGTAAAGCCTGAACGTCATCACCCGAAATCAGCAGAAAATCTTCCGGTTTATCACGGAAAATTTCCATACATTGTTCAATAATGCAGGATGCTTCCTTTATTCCAATAATATTCGGGTGTTTAGCCAGTTCTACTACGGTTGAGCTAGTCATGTTAATTCCGGTACGGCCAGGAATATTATACATAATCACAGGCACAGGACTCGCATCTGCAATAGCCGTATAATGAGCAATCACCCCACGTTTGCCAGGTTTATTATAATAGGGACAAACCGACAGAATGGCATCGACACCCGTAAAGTCTGTCTTCTGGATCTGATCTACTACCCGGGACGTTACGTTGCCGCCTACGCCAAAGACAATAGGAAGTTTACCCGGATTGTGTTGTTTAACAAATTGCAGGATTTCTGCCTTTTCTGCATCGGTAGTCGTTGCCGATTCGCCGGTAGTTCCCTGAATAACCAGGTAATCAACTCCTCCGTCCGTTACGTGTTGAATAATACGTTCCAGGCCCGCCCAGTCGATAGAGCCGTCTTCATGAAAGGGAGTGATTAAGGCGACTCCAACGCCATGAAACTTGTTCATAATGATGTTACTGGTTGATAGCCGGTGTTCCCTTACATCAACTAACCTAGAAATTGTAAAAATTCTTCTTCCGAAATCATCGGGACATTAAGCTTTTGGGCTTTTTCTACTTTTGAGGCACCCGGTTTTTCACCTACCAGCAGATAATTTAACTTACCAGAAACACCACTAAGTACTTTTCCACCGTGTGTTTCAATAAGTCGTTCCAGCTCTTCGCGTTCAAAGTTCTGGAAAGTTCCGGTGTAGAGAAACGTTTTGCCCGAAAGTTTCTCACTTATTTGTTCAACGATGGCTTCTTTGCCAACGCTCATCTGCAAACCAGCCGCTTTCAGGCGATCTGCTAACAACTGGTTATCAGGATCCTGAAAAAATTCTACCACGCTTAGGGCAATTCTCTCTCCTATTTCCGGAACATTTGTCAGTTCTTCTGCACTTGCCTTTTCGATGGCTTCAATGGTTTTGAAATAACGGGCCAGTTTCTGAGCGACCGTCTCCCCTACGTACCGAATGCCGATGGCAAACAATACCCGCTCAAAAGGAACGGCCCTCGAAGCTTCAATAGCACTTAGAATGGCCTGTGTGGTTTTTTCACGGAAACCGATCTTTTTACTTTTCCCCGTATCCGGGTCAGTAATAATTTTTTCAAGCCCAAACAATTGCTCATAAGTCAACGAATAAAAATCAGCAACGGTTCGAACTAATGCTTTCTCGTATAATAATTCAATTTTCCCTTCACCCAGGCTATCCAAATTCATAGCTTTCCGCTGAATAAAGTGCTCGAGTTTAGCCCGTTGCTGTGGAGGGCAGCCTTTTTCGTTTGGGCAATACCAGGCTACTTCGCCGTCCCGCTGGTGCAAATCCGTACCACAGGCCGGGCAATGAACGGGATAATGAATCTCCAAAGTAGATTCAGGGCGTTTTTCAAGATTTACTCCCGTAATTTTTGGTATAATTTCTCCGCCTTTTTCCACATATACATGGTCACCAAGCCGCAACCCTAATCGCTCAATTTCGTTGGCATTGTGAAGACTAGCCCGCTTAACAATAGTACCGGCCAATAACACAGGTGAAAGGTTTGCTACTGGCGTAACGGCTCCGGTTCGGCCTACCTGATAACTAATGCTTTTTAATATTGTTTCAACCGATTGTGCTTTGTATTTATATGCAATGGCCCAGCGTGGCGATTTAGAAGTGTACCCTAATTCACGCTGCTGAACAAAGGAATTTACCTTAATAACGATACCATCTGTATTGAGCGGTAAGTCGAAACGTTTGGTTTCCCATTCTTTGATATACCTGATTACTTCCTGAATACTCCCGCATTTTCGCCAGGTTTGTGAAACATTAAAGCCCCAGCGTTGAAGAGCCAACAGGCTTTCTTCGTGCGTAGAAAAAATTTCTTCATCAGACAGGAAACTGTATAGATAGCAATCCAGCCGTCTACGAGATGCCTCTGCGGAATCCTGTAATTTAAAGGTTCCGGCTGCTGCGTTTCGTGGGTTCATTAAAGGTTCTTCGCCAATATCAACCCGTTCCTGATTGAGTTTATTAAAAGATAGCAGAGGCATGAAACCCTCTCCGCGTACTTCAAAAATGGGGGGCACGTCTTCGCCCTCAACATAATGTGGCAGCGTACGAAGCGTCCGGACGTTATTCGTAATGTCATCACCGCGTGTTCCGTCACCTCGCGTAATACCGGCAGTCATCTGTCCATTTTCATAGCGGATGGATAAGGAAATACCATCAAATTTCTGTTCGCAAATGTATTCAACGGAATCGTTTGGCAGGACTTTACGAATACGCTCTTCCCAGTCTACAATTTCCTGATCACTATAGGTATTGGAAAGTGAAAGCATGGGATACCGGTGATATACCGTCGCGAACTCTTTCGATACCGTTCCACCAACGTGTTGAGTTGGGGAATCTTTACGCTTAAACTGTGGGTATTGAACTTCTAATTCGGTTAATTCCTGTAGCAGGATATCAAAATCAAAATCAGATATTTCAGAAATGGCATCCTGATAATACCGTTGATTTAAATAATTAAGCCGATCCGTTAGCTCGTTGATACGTTCCTGGGGATTCATTCGGTAATGGTTTACAGAAAAGCAAAGATCGAAAACTTTCGCAGAATCTTGGGACCTTACGACTTATCCCCTTTTTCAGTAATAGAAATATAGAAAACTGTCAATGGGAAACTGAAAATATATAACCTTTGTGACATGAAAAGTCCAATTATTGCCCCTTCTATCCTTGCCTCTGATTTTGCCAATTTACAGAGCGAGATTGAAATGTTAAACCATTCGGAAGCCGACTGGATTCACGTAGATATTATGGACGGCGTGTTTGTACCTAATATTTCATTTGGATTCCCGGTGGTTGAAGCCGTTAATAAATACGCTCAGAAACCGCTGGATGTACACCTGATGATTACGCAGCCCGAACGTTATCTGGAAGCATTCAGCAAAGCCGGTGCTCATGTCATTACGGTTCATTATGAAGCGTGCACACACTTACACCGCACAATTCAGCAGATTAAATATCTGGGCTGTAAAGCAGGGGTAGCTCTAAATCCGCATACGCCCGTTATGCTGCTGGAAGATATTCTGGAAGATCTTGATCTGGTTCTGATCATGTCGGTTAATCCAGGTTTTGGCGGGCAAAAATTTATTAATCATACGTATCAAAAGATTAATCAGTTGAACGAAATGCGATCTACGCTCAAACCCGAACTAATCATTGAAATTGATGGCGGAGTTAATGCCCAGAATGCAAGAAAATTGCTTGATCACGGAGCAAATGCTCTGGTAGCAGGTAATTTTGTTTTCTCTGCCGAAAACCCAGCTCAGACCATCGCTGATTTGAAGAAAGTATAATGCTGTATTAGGGTTCTGACAATAAAAAACGCCATCCTGCATGCAGGGATGGCGTTTTTTTATTGTTAAGAAGGTATTTCCTTCCGGAATTTACTCACCCTCGCATCACTTTATACGGCCTTTACGCTACAGTTTCTCGAACCCTATACTTTTCATTGCACAACTTTATTTACCTTAAAAAACCATTAAATATGGTATTTATTTACTAATTTTCTTGATTAATCAAATAATTTTTTACTAATTTTATAACAAATCAAACCAATTGATCATGACAACGTTCGAACGCATCGAATATTGGGGCGATCGACACCATCCCGCCTGGATGGACGCCCTCCGGGTTGCTCTTGGCATATTCCTTTTTTTCAAGGGATTGAGTTTTATTATGGATTATTCCGGGTTGGCTGATTTGGTAAATCAGTTTAACCTGGCCTGGTCAGTGGCAGCTATACACTATGTTGCCTTTGCTCATCTGGTTGGCGGATTACTCATTGCGGCAGGTTGCTTAACCCGTATTGCCATAGCGTTTCAAATTCCAATTCTGGTTGTTGCTGTATTTTTTGTAAACATCACACGGGGCTTTTCACCCATTAATTCTGAGCTCTGGATTTCGTTCATTACGCTGATTTTACTGAGTACCTTTCTGATTATCGGCTCCGGGAAATATTCAGTGGATACCTGGATGAAAGAGAATCTCGATTAACTCTAACGGGATCAATATCTACAAAAAGGCGGGCTAGAGAGTTCGCCTTTTTGTATGCCAGCATACTTTTATAGATTTATTTCAATTAAAATTTGACTTATTTCAATTTATTTACTAGCTTTCAGGTATTAAAACAAAAAAGCCATGTCAACTATCAAACATACAGCACATTGGAATGGCGGACACCATTTCATGTGGATCGACGCCTTACGTTATACACTGGGGATATTCCTTTTCTTTAAAGGATTAAGTTTTATTACTGACTTCGAAGGAATGGTAGCATTCAAGCATTCGCTTCCTGTATTTTGGTCAGATACCATTGTTTATTACATTGTTTGTTTCCAGATTTTTGGGGGTGTCATGCTGGCTGTTGGGTTACAATCACATGTTATTTCGGCCTTACAAATTCCTATTTTGCTGGGGGCTATCTTTTTTAGAAATCCATTTGAAGAATTGCATTATCTCAATTCTGAAGTGTGGTTAGCAATTCTGACTTTAATTCTGTTAGTGTTTTACATGAGTTACGGAGCAAAAAAACAAACCCTTGATGAGTGGCTTATTTCTTAATCTCTAATCTTATTATGTAAACGGAAAAGACGGACAAATGTCCGTCTTTTCCGTTTCTAAGGATATCCATTAAAAAGATAAAATAGCTTTTACGTTAAAACTACGCCCCATGTTATAGATTCCTAAATGGCCATTCGGCGAACTGGTGTAGTATTCAAAGTATTTCAAACGACTCAGATTTGACTGATAAGCCTTATCAAACAGGTTATTAGCCTGTACCTGAACCTGAATGGTATTGTTTTTATAGTACTTGATGTCTGTTCCGGCCGAAAAATTAAACAGAACATAACCAGCCGTTTTTGTTTCTGTATTATTCAAAGCCAGATACCGGTTTTGAGCGGCATTTATATCGGCTTCCAGGCGAAGCTTAATTGAAGAGAATAGCTCTGACCGTACTCCGATATCCTGACCAATACTGCTCATTACTTTTACCGGAGGGATTAATGGTAAATACTCCCCTTCTACTCCTTTACCCTTATATCTGTTTTCCCGATTATAACCGTGTACTATTGAAAAAGAGTTATCAAATGAAAAACCTTTTACGGAAACTGGGTGCCAGTTAACGGTTATTTCCAGCCCATATAACTGAGCTTTTGATTGCAAGTATTGATAGGTTTTATTGCCCTGAGCATCCAGAATGGAGTTTCCGTTTTCATCCGTCAGACGAGCCAGATAGATATAATTCTTCAGAAAATTGTTAAACACATTCAAAGACAGCAGAACCGACTTATTCTGCATTTCAATACCTAAGTCTTCCTGATAACTAAATTCCGGATTGAAATTTCGATTTCCCAAATACACCACGTGAGCTCCCGGATCCAGACCGTTTGAAGCAAATTCGGTAATACTGGGGGCTCGATACCCTTTGGCAACATTTGCTTTAATACTGATTAGCTCATTCAACTGATAGGTAGCTCCTAAACTCAAAGACGTCCCCGTAAATACCTTATTTATTGACGCAAACTGTTGGTAAGCACCGGCCGTATCTGGTAGTGAAACTTGCTGATCGAATCCTGTTTCTGGATTAATACGAGTATAAAAATCATCTCCGGTTAACTTCCGACGATCATACCGAAAACCACCACTAATGGTCCATTTATCCTTCTTCCATTTTCCGAATACATATCCGCCTACATCAACCAAATTATAATCTGGAATCGGGAAGTCGGTTGCATCTTTGTTTTTATTATCCTGATACATTCCATTAACACCCACTGAAACATCTGTATTCAGAAAAGTTGGCAGGTTATATCGAAGACCATAATTGAGTGTATTCAATCGTACATACATACCTGCCTGCGTAGGAACTGTCGGGTGGTTATACTCCCGGCGAATATTCTGTTGAAAAGCCAGTAATACGTCCAGATCGCCCTTATTCAGGTCGTAATGATTTGTTGTGTAAATGCGGTAATGCTGAATATGCTGATGCAAAGGGCTCAGGGTATAGGAATTTAATTCCTGCTGCGAAACCATTGGGCGTGCCGTAACTACATCTTTGTCGGCTTCGTAAATCTGTTTGGTAAAAGCCCGCGTTAGTGAATCCCGGCTGCCGTCCGGAATCCCCTGAAGATTATCATATAGAGTTAAATTAAAGGTTGAATAACCCGTACTTCCTGTATATTTTAAACTGGCAGCCAGGTTTTTTTCCTTAAAACCTGTATTGTATACACGGCCATCAATTGAATTGGTATAATTTTTCGCCATACGATACGACCCACGCAAGGCAAAATCCCAGTGCCCATTGCCATAAATTAGCCGCAAACCATTCCCAATCATACCATTATTACTTTGATACTCTGTAAAAAATTTACCAGTAATTTTCCCATCAGTATTAACCGGCATCACGGGCAAAAGACTTACTACCCCCGCTACCGCATCACTTCCGTACATTAAACTCGAAGGCCCTTTGATCACCTCTGCCCGTTCGATATTGTAGGCATCCACTTCTACACCGTGTTCATCGCCCCATTGCTGGCCTTCCTGGCGTACGCCATCATACAGGGTTAAGACCCGGTTATACCCTAAACCACGAATAAAGGGTTTTGAAATATTCGGCCCGGTTTTCACGGCGGTCAGCCCGGGTACATTTTTCACTAAGGCATCAATCAGATTACTTTCTGAAGCACGTTCAATCTGCCGGGCCGAAATCAGAGCCACTGGTACCGGGTTTTCTTTAATGGCTGTGGCTTTTGACACGCCCGTAACAATTACTTCATTTAGAGCTACACTGGTACTTTTTAATCTAATAGTGAGTGTATTATCAGAAGTACCTGAAACAGTCACATCGGTTTTAAAAGGTTCATGGCCTATTGACGTAACCTGTATCTGATAACGCCCTAAGGGAATGTTAATCAGTGTAAATTGGCCAAATTCGTCACTGGTAGTTCCTATATTAAGTTTAGGAATAACCACATTAGCAAAGCTTACGGAGCCAGCCTCACTGGTAACGGTGCCCACTATTCGTCCGGTCTGAGCATTCGCTATGAGACTAATGAATAGGCATAAAAAAAGAACATAACATTTAGACATGTTAATGACTATTAGCACAGTTTGAACTGTTTGTTTTTAACACAAACAGCTGAAAACCGGGTAGGTTCAGGGAAGAAGATAAGGTGCACCATTGCTGGTACAGAATAAGTATAACAGAATAGAAGCATCACCATACCAACCGGTTCTGTTGACCATAGCTAAAGGCTGAGCCAGCACTGGTTCAGGAGTCTGCTTCTAAAAAATGAAACTAGCTAAGCGGAGGCCCTCGGTGCGAGAAACAGCTAAACTGCGTAAAAAGCAGCGTTTCTTTAAAGAAGAAAAAGTAGTGGATAATGCTGGCTAACTCCGTGAGTTTGAAATCGAGGTTTACCAGCGTAGGTAAATCAAACGTGGGGTTAGTAACAGCGTCCAGTAGTAATAACTCAAGCGAAGTATGCGAGTGGGGCTGGATAGGCCCTTTACTGTTTGATTTGAAAGGGTGAGCGTGAGAAATAATCCGCCCGTCTGCTAATCGGTGTCCATGCCGAAAGACAACTCCATTAATGAGCATGGCCATAAACAGGGAGAGGAAAAACCTCGCCGATGTTTGCCGGTAAAGGCTACGCCAGGGTGCTCGTTGAGAAGTCATGAGTAATGAATCGATTTAAAACAAAAATACACAGCCTTTTTTGAAAAACTAGCTTAGTTGTACGTTTCTGGTATTAGTCACACAAAACCACTGAATTCTTTTATACAATCTGCTTGTTTTTCTCTGTTATGCCTATCTGGAAATACGAGATGATTTGTCAATACCTGTTCGCTTACCTCTTAATGGTGATCTTTTCATGCTGAAACATATCCTGAAAGAATTTCGCTCCAGCCAGATGAGTATGCTGATAGTTAGTCAATTAGCCACATTACCCTATCGGATTGCCAGCGTTTTATTCATAACCTTGAGCAAGAATGCTGTTTACTGGCTGTTCCGGGCTTGTTCATATCCATCATCAAGTCGATACTTGATGGATGGGTAATCCTGATAGAAATTCACCGATACGTTTTACCTAATGTGGCCATCCTATTCTTTTCTCGCTGGGTTAGTTATGCTTTCCATCATTACCATTCTCGTATCGAATGATAAAGCGAGCTTACAATAAAGGTGAAATTAAACGTGCTACTTTTTCAATTAACTTTTTCCAGAAAGGCCTACGAAGCCATTTTTCAGGGTCAAGTTGTTCAGCATATCTTAAGTCCTCGTAAAATGATTCACGTACTCGCCGGGCAAAATGTGTGTCGTACACATAAACATTCACTTCAAAGTTGAGTTCAAAACTTCGGTAGTCCATATTTGCCGTACCAATCGCCGAAAGTTTCCCGTCGGTAACCATTGTTTTAGCGTGGATAAATCCTTTCTCATACCGATAAATTTCTACGCCAACACTCAACAGATCTTCGTAGTAAGAACTTGCCGCAGTATTTACGATGAAAGAGTCTGAAATTCCTGGAACTAACAATTTAATTTTCACGCCGCTCAGAGCGGCCACCATCAAAGCATCCATCAAACTATCGCCAGGAATAAAGTAAGGAGTAGTGATCAGAATTTCTTCTTTGGCAAGATTAATTGCCTGTAACAGCGAATATAAAACTCCCGGCAAAACCGAATCCGGCCCACTGGCCGCAATTTGCACAATGGCATTATCTGTTTTGTGAGGAAGTTCAGCGAAATATGTTCGACTGGGCTGAATGGCTTCTTCAGCACAAAAATTCCAGTCACTTAAGAAAATATATTGGAGGTAATAACTACCCGGACCGTCAATACGCAGGTGCGTATCCCACCAGTAAACCTGTCTGCCCGCCAACCTGGGCTGATTGATGTAGCGATCCGACACATTAATACCGCCAGTAAAGGCCGTATACCCATCAATAACAATAATTTTCCGGTGATTGCGGTAGTTAAGACGGTTGGCAAGAGCAATGAAAATGATCCGATAAAATGGATGAGCCTCTACCCCTGCCTCTCTTAATTCCGGCACGAGCGTACGGCGAATTGATCGGCTACCGAAGTCATCATAAATAAACCGAACCTTGACTCCCTCTTTTGCTTTCTGAATCAGAATATCTTTAATCTGATTCCCTATTGAGTCATTTTCATAGATGTAATACTCAATATGAATATGATGACGGGCTGATTTTAAAGCTTCTATGATTTCAGGGAAAGTCTCTTCACCATTCAACAGTAGTTTGACAGAATTATGAGCTGTAAGTGGACTAAAATTATCGTGTAACAGCAGGTAAGCTAGCTCTTTGTATTGCTGGACGGCAGCGTCACCATTGGAAAGTACTTTTTCGGTAGACGTATAAATTTCTCTTCTTAAACGCTTTAGCAACTGGTCATCTTCAATCAGTTTTTTAGAGTATAATCCTCGCTTTCGGTAATTAATCCCCACTGACAAATAAATGACAATCCCAACAATGGGTAAAAAGATTGTTAAGAGCAAATACGCTAAGGTTTTAGTGCTCGTGCGGGTATCGTAAATGATTCGCAGGCAAACCAGTCCTGTTATGATTCCATAGATTACTTCTCCGATTAATAACCAATCGATTTTATCAATGATACCCATAGTGCGTGTTCGGCGTGGTAGTTACACCCGCCATACGATTCAACATATACCGAATTTTGGCCAGATTCCATCCTGAAAAACGTCCCCGCTGCATAACCAGATGATTGTCATATCCAGGTGTAAGGTAAAAATGGAAGGTAAATTCAGCATTGGGATACTCCCAGCCCATTATCTGCCCAAATCGTAACACATTAAACCGAATCAGATTGTCCCGGTTATCAACCGTGTAAAAGCCTCTGGAAAACTGTATTAAGTCGTGTACCTGTTTTTTATTCTGGATGGACTGTAATAAATCGCCTCGTTGTGCAACGTAATGAAAAACGGTTGCTCCCTTATCAAACACCGACCGATACCCAATTTGATACCCAAAATCCTTTTTAGCAACTGTATACCAGAGTAAACTATTAAAAGGCGTGGGAGTAGTAAAGTAGGAAGTCTGTGAAGCAAGCGTTTTTTCAATCTGTTTATTTATTTGCCATTTGTTATAAGCCGCTATACCCGTGTATAGCACACAGGGAATAATTCCAGCAAGCACCCATTTAGGTCGGGAAGCATGGGTTGCTCTGAATCGAAGCAGAACGATAAAGGCAATAAAAAGAGAAAGGCTGAAAAAGGGATCGAAGACATATAACAGATTAAACGTGAACCTCTCGTGACTAAAGGGTTCCAGCAGGCCCGTCCCGTAGGAATTACAGACATCCAGAAAATCGTGAAGCAGCAGTTGAAAAGCGAAGAAAAAAACAATTTTACCCAAAGGTACTTTGGGGTGGTATCGCTTGAAAAGTATACCCAACGTGGGGGCAATTAATGCAATAAACAGGAAGGAGTGCGTTATTCCGCGGTGTACTAACAGGTTCTCAGAAGGAGAAAACCACACTGCTGAAAGTGCGTCAATATCCGGTAAATTCTGAGCAAACACCCCCCAGAATAAGGCCCTTTTCCCAATATCTTTTCCCAATACAGCTTCGCCAACGCAGGCTCCGAGGGTTATATGTGTAATGGTATCCACGAATAAACACTTTAAGTAGGTTGATGGCTAGCACAGCCAGATATTGCACTAATTTCTAAAAAATCCTGCCGAGTTGTAAAGGGTCTCACAAAGTCAAAGAGAGACGACCTTGAAGGCCGTCTCTCTTTAAAATTTCAAAAAAAGATCAAAACTTGCCACTTCCGGTAGTTAGCCCACCTTTTTGGCTGTTAACTTCGATGTTCCAGGTTGCCAGATTTCCTTTTACAATCCAACGAACCTTGACATATCCCATGCCTGGAATATTGGGTACTTCCAGGGTTTGTGGCGTTAGTTTTTGTTCGGTATAACCTTCAAAAGCAGTGGTTGATCCGAACCCTCCACCATCGGCATTAGTCATTTGCAGACCAGCTACTACCTGAACATCTTTTAGTGTAATCAAATCAGCCGGGTTAACTTTGTTCTTAACATCAAAGCTTGAGTGAGTTGGAATTACCCGCGTATTACGGATAATGGCCGTTACCTCTGTTAACCCGTTCCCTAATTCCTTCCTGACTACATCCCCAATTTCAATTTTTGGCATTTGGTTGGCATGGAAAATGGTAAAGGATGCATTCCGATGCCCGTCCATTTCCAATATGAAACCGGGGTGATTACGGATATAGTTTTTCTTGAACCCACCAATTTCAATATCACCATATTGCGGGTGCTTGAATGGCTTCCACTCTACAAACGCATCGCCGTGTAACAACAGGCGATCAAAATCGTAAGGCTCAGTGTTGGGTTGATTCGAAAACTCGTTATTTTCTCCTTTTTTGTTGAAATACAAATAAGAAGTCCAGAGCTCATTCGAAAATGTAAAGATTCCGCGACTCAACGCAAACCAGTCAATTTCACTGTATACTGTATATGGCGGTGAAATTGA
>JASGGE010000101.1:0-14912 GCA_047605205.1 Siphonobacter sp. | reverse complement strand
TTAAGCGACCCCTGCTGGTGACGACGATTTTCACCGTGCTGATCCTCTTCGGATTAATCAGTTACCAGAATTTGTCTTATAACCTGTTGCCTAAGTTTGAGGCCAACGTAATCAGCATTGCCACTACCTACCGCGGTGCGGCAGCTGATGAAGTAGAAACGAACGTAACCAAACGCATTGAAGATGCCATCTCTTCACTGGAAGGCCTTGATCGGATCACTTCAACTTCACAACAGGGCGTATCGAGCGTCATTGTCCAGTTGAAAAATAATGCAGACGTAAACCAGGCACAACAGGATGCCCAGCGAAAAATTGATCAGATTACTTCTTTATTACCGGATGACGTAGACCGTCCGATCATCAATAAATTCTCAACCGACGAGTTACCCATCTTGCGTATGGGCGTTACGGCGAACCTTTCGCCTACCCAACTATATGACCTGGTGAATGATGATCTGAAGCCACAACTTTCTAACAGTGAAGGTGTTGGCCAGGTAAATATCATCGGTGGAAATGAACGGGAAATTCAGGTAAACATCGACCCTGCTAAACTACGAGCCTATGGTCTATCGATCAATCAGGTAGCTCAGGCCATCAATAATGCCAATACCAGTTATCCAGCAGGCCAGATTGAAACCCGGCAAAGTCAGTATTCGATTCGCTTTGATGCCTCGGTTCAGTCAATAAATCGCATGCGGGAATTGGTTATCGCCCGCAGTACAGATGGCGGCGAAGTGAAATTAAAGGACGTAGCAGAAGTAGTAGACGGGACAGCCAAAGTCACTGCCATTAACCACATTAACGCTCAGCCCTCCATCGGGGTACAAATCCAGAAACAGACCGATGCCAACGCCGTTGATGTAAGTAAGCAGGTACAAGCCAAAATTGCTGAATTACAAAATCAATATAAGTCCATTGGCCTGAAGTTCAACATTGCTTCGGATCAATCGATCTATACCCTTGCTTCTGCCAATGCCGTAGTAGACGACCTGGTTTTGGCCATCATTATCGTATCTGTGGTGATGTTGTTATTCCTTCACAGTTTCAGGTCTTCACTGTTTGTGTTAGTGGCTCTGCCCTCTTCGATGATTCCAACGTTCATCCTGATGAATCTGGCCGGTTTTTCGCTGAACCTGATGACACTGATGGCCTTGTCTCTCGTAGTGGGTATTCTCGTTGATGATTCCATAGTAGTATTGGAAAACATCAATAGGCACCTCGAAATGGGCAAAGACCGTAAGCAGGCTGCTATCGATGGCCGGGCTGAAATTGGTTTCACCGCTCTTGCCATTACCCTTGTGGACGTTGTAGTATTCGTACCACTAGCCTTAACTACCGGCTTAATTGGCAATATATTACGCGAATTTGCCCTCGTCGTTGTGTTCTCTACGTTGATGAGCTTACTGGTTTCCTTTACGCTTACGCCTTTACTGGCTTCGCGTTTTGGCAAAGTTGAAATTCTAAATCCAAAATCACTTTGGGGAAAATTAAACCTGGGTTTCGAAAAATTACTGGATCGCGTAACTGATTTCTATGGAAGAGCTTTGAAAAATGTACTCGGACATAAGTTAATCTTATTTCTGGTTGTGGTTGTCCTCTTTATTGGTTCAATTGCTCTGGTTCCGGCTGGTTTTATTGGTGCGGCCTTTATGCCTCAGAGTGATTTAGGTGAATTGAATATCCAGCTTGAACTAGCCCCTTCTGCCTCTATTCAGCAAACAAATGCCATCGTTCAGCGGGCAGAACGGCTTATTTTAAAGCATCAGGAAGTAACCAACATCTTCTCAAATGTCGGCTACACCAGTACCAGTTTTTCGTCGACATCAAATAGTAACCTAGCAGATATCAATATTAAGTTAATTGACAAGAAAGCACGTACCACTTCCACAGAAGATTTCGGGCAAATTTTCAAAAAAGAAATTGCTCAGATTCCTGGGGTGAAGGTTTCGGTAAGTCCAGCCAGTATTGTAGGTTCATCGCAGGCTCCCATTATGATTGCCGTAAAAGGAACGAACCTGGACGACATTCGTAAGGCAGCGGCTCAGGTAAAAGCAGTAACGCAATCCATCCCTGGAACACAGGACGTGAAGTATTCGGTGAAAGATCCTAAAACTGAAATTACATTAGATCTGGACCGGGAAAAAATGGCTCAATATGGAATTAGTGCCGCTGACGTAGGAGCTGCCTTACAAACCGCTTTCCGCGGAGATGATCGCTCGAAATTCAAACAAAATGGCGATGAATATGACATTCTTGTCAGTTTTGACCAGTTTGACCGTACCGATGCAGAGGACGTTAGTCGTCTAACTTTCGTTAACAACCAAGGTCGCACGTTTGAATTGTCACAGTTTGCTAAAGTCAAAGAACAACTTGGTGAGAGCGTACTGGAACGGATTGATCGTTTATCATCCATCACCATCAACTCACAAGTAGTAGGCCGGCCCGTAGGTACCGTTGGAGCTGAAATACAGGCTAAAATGGCTAATACCAAGCTCCCTACTGGCGTATCCATTGAATACCTTGGTCAGTTAGAACAACAGTCAGATGCGTTCGGTAGCTTAGGTCAGGCTCTTGTTTTGGGTATTCTGTTAGTGTACTTCATCATGGTTGCCCTTTATGAAAGTGTGGTTTATCCTTTTGTTGTATTATTTTCAATACCCGTAGCTCTGATTGGAGCCTTACTGGCACTTGCCCTTAGTATGCAAAGCCTAACTGTATTCTCAATTGTAGGGATGATTATGTTGTTGGGTCTGGTAGCGAAAAATGCAATTTTGATTGTGGACTTTGCCAATCACCTCAAAACTCAGGGGCATGATGTCATTCATGCTCTGATTGAAGCGGGCCGCGAACGCCTTCGCCCAATCCTGATGACCACCCTTGCTATGATATTCGGTATGTTACCAATTGCCCTGGCCAGCGGTGCCAGTGCTGAGTCGAAGAATGGTATGGCCTGGGTAATTATTGGTGGCTTAACGAGCTCCCTGATTTTGACCCTGTTTGTTGTTCCTTCAGTATATCTGATAGTAGACAGATTGCTGGCTCGTTTCGGAAAAAAAGATCCGACACCACAGGCACCCGAACAACTGACGGCCTCAAAGATTATCAACGAATAAAATGAATAGAGACGCGAAACAACTTCGCGTCTCTATTCATTTTATTAAGTCAATTATACAACAGGTTCTAAAGCAACCTGTGCTTCATAAGCCGTATCGAAGCGATACAGATAAGGGGCTTTGTGTGAGCCTCCACCGTATTTCTTTTGTTCTCTTACCAAAATATTCATGCTCAGTATTTTTCGCTGAAAGTTGGTACGTTGCAATTTACGTCCTAAAATGGTTTCATATACGCCCTGTAGTTCAGACATTGTAAACAGCTTTGGCAATAGATTAAAGCCAATTAGCTTATAATCAAGCATAATTCGCAGCATATCCAGGGCTTTCTGAACAATCTCGGCATGGTCGAAAATCAGGGGAGGCAACTGGGCAATGTCAAACCAGCCGCAACTTTCTGAAAAAACATCTGGTGTCGGATTAGCCTTAGAATAATCCAATAATGCATAATACCCAATCGAAACAAATCGCTTGGTAATCCAATGGTTATCCGGCAGGGGTTCACCCATGGCACTTAATAACTGCTCATGAAAATTTCCATCTGTGCGGTTGCGTTTACCAAAAGTTCCGAACTGGTCCAGATAGATTTGGGTTAAGCCCGTACGTTCGGCCAGAATTCGTTTAGCTGCCTGATCTAGATCTTCGTCCTGAAAAACGTAACCACCTGGTAACCCACATAACCCCACTCGTCTGAATTCCAGTAATAATACCTTAAGCTGGTTATCATGATAACCAAAGATGACACAGTCAATTGATAATTGGGGCAGAAACGCTTGATCGGTTTGTATAAATGCTTTGATGCTGGAATCGGCCATCTGAGTAATGAATAGGACAATTAAAAGTAGGAAAAATCCAAACTACTTATACTCAATGGCTCAATTTTTCAGATTTAGATAAAGTTCAAGTGTTCTATTTTAGGTCATTGATAGACCGGTCAGAAAATGTGATTTTATCATTATCCAGCGTCATCACTGATTCCGTTTTATGAGTAATTCAACTGCATAAGCAGCTTGTGTCAGCTTTAAGTAGTTAAATAACGACACCTTAGGATATCTGCCAGTCGATAGGTTGTTGATGACGCTTCGCTAAACACCAACAACGGCAATGAGTTAATTAGTGAATGAATTGCTCACTTTATCACTCTATCATTCACTCACTCTATCATTCGATAGGTTATGGCAAGGTATCTGCACAACGGGTAAGATTATTTTTAATCCTAATGAATGTTATGAAGTAATTTCCTGCTTTTTGAGCGAACGTGAAACAAAAAAGATACTCATCAAAGTCAGAACAGCTCCAGTTAAGAATGGAATTCCAGGAAAATAAACCGGAGCTTCTTTAGAGGTAAAGTAGGAAAACAATCCAGTCATCAACGGTGGGCCAACAATAGAAGTCAGGCTCATTAAGCTGGTTAAAGCTCCTTGCAACTCTCCCTGCTCGTTTGCGGATACTTGTTCTGAAATAATAGCCTGAATGGATGGGCCAGCAATCCCGCCCAAGGCATAAGGAATGATAAATACAAACATCATCCAGCTTTGGCTGGCAAAAGCAAAACAAAGAAAACCAATTACATACATAGATAAACCTACATACACTGACCTATTTTGCCCTAATTTAGGAATAACAATACGCGTAAGTCCTCCCTGCACAACCCCTATTGCCAAGCCAATAGCGGCAAGAGAAAGACCCATCAATTTTTCGGACCATTTAAAACGTTCAATCGTATAAAATGTCCAGGTACTTTGGGTGGCGTGTGCAGCTATATAAATGAAGATCAGCGAGGTTGTCAGGCTTAAAATAACCGGATAACGTTTAAGGCTAAGGAGTGATCCTATTGGGTTGGCTCGTTTCCAATCAAAAGCTCGCCTATTTTCAGGTATCAATGATTCCGGTAAAATAAAGAAACCATAGAGCCAGTTTGTTAACGAAAGTCCTGCGGCTACAAAAAACGGAACTCTTGCCCCAAATGAGCCTAGAAATCCACCTAACACCGGCCCCAGAATAAAACCTACCCCGAAGGCCGTTCCAATCAGGCCAAAATTTTGAGCCCGTTTTTCCGGGGTGCTAATATCGGCAATGTATGCACTGGCAGTAGTGAAACTTGCTCCGGTTATTCCGGCAAGAATTCTTCCAATAAACAGCCACTCAATGGTTGGGGCAAAACCTTGCAGAATGTAGTCCAGCCCAAAACCGAATAAAGAAGCTAGCAAAACCGGCCGCCGGCCAAAGCGATCACTGAGTCCTCCTAAGTATTGGGGCACACAAAAACTGCATGATCGCATACGCAAAAGTAAGCCAGCCACTATAAAGCGAAGCTTCGCTTATTCCACCATGAATCAGTTCTTCAATCAGTTTCGGAAAAACTGGAATAATGATTCCAAGTCCTGTCACATCAATTAATAAAGTAATGAAAATAAAGATAAGAGCAGAAGACGTTTTAGGCTGAGCCATAGAAGAAGTGTTAACAAACAAAGCTACGACTGCCCCTCTTTCTCACCAAAACAATATTGGTTTCTTGAAACTGTTTTTTTCCTGGTAATATAAAAATTAACGTTTGCCCGGTGAAAGCGTCGTTATATTAACAGAAACATAGATTTTAGAGCTAAATTTGCTGTCCTTAATTTCTAGTTTACTACCGTTCTGGTTATGAACTTCCTGAAAAGTACCTTCCACGGGTTGATTCGCTTCGTCAAGTTTTATCACCGTTATGTTTCAGTGACCTACCCTTCAGCACTGCTTATTGAGTATGCCCGTATCATATAGGTAATAATACTTAAAAAACTGTTGTGCTCATCTTAAAACAAGTCCAATCGGAGTGTTATTCTAATCTATACACTACATCCAGCCGGAAAGAGTAAACTGATAATAAAATTGTGTGTGAGTAGTAAAGCTCTTAAATGTGTACTAAGGCTGCAATAGTTATTTTTAACGATTTTAGATTTTTTAAGACACTGAATTTTTATTGCTTTAAAATAGGTTCTAACCAAGATCCTGAAATATATCGTCAGCCTGGATATATATCGTAAAGACCATCCCAATTCTTTTCTGGATAAGAATTACACGTCTGGCTATTAGGTACTAACATCAAAATCGCATATATTATGAGTTAACCGAATACCTGTTTTTACAAGAATTATACATTACCCGAACCAGAATCGGTAATAACAGGCCCAATTCAAGACCACTAAACAAGCTGTTATTTGTCCGCATTTACCGCTGAAAAATGAACTCAGGGCAGGAATAAGTCGATTAAAAGCAATACTTTTGTTTTATATATCGTTTGCCGAAGGTAATTCACATCCGCATGACTCGAAGTTTTTTCATATTGTGTTTTTTTATAAGTTGCTTTGTCACTCACTCTGCATTCTGCCAGGGGAACGTTAAGGCAGTACAGTTTTCCGGGGTTGTTGTAGGTGGCAAAAATTCTGAAGTTTTACCAGGAGCAACCATTTATATTCCCAAAGCAGGCGGAGGGACCTATGCCAATACGAATGGCTTTTTCAGCCTGCCTGTTTATCCTGGTGATAGTATTGTTTTTAGTTACACAGGGTACCAAAAACAATACTTCGTTCTTCCAAGAAACTGGCGAGATGATTCATTTTCAGCAAAAATTCAACTCCGGGAAGATGCCGTTACATTACGTGAAGTGAAGATTTACCCATATCGTAATTTCGAAGAATTCAAGAAAGAATTTCTGGCAATGAACCTCCCCGACGCCCGCGAACGTGAAGCCCTTGCCCGCAATACTGACCCCGACTACCTTCGCAAGATGGCAATGCGAATGGGTGACGGAGGAAACACGGCTTTCCGAATTTCGCAGGATCAGATTACCAACTACAACACGAACAAGGGTTTTGCGAACACTATTCCATTTTTTAATCCATTCTCTTGGGCCAGTTTTATTAAGGACGTGAAAAACGGAGCTTTAAAAGACGACTCCTGGAAGGAGCTTTATAAAGATGCTCCGTTGCTTAATACCAATCGTGATAGTTATATCCGTCAACAGCAAAAAAATAATAATTAGTTAACCTATATAAAAAAAAGGTCGCCTCTTGAGAAGCGACCTTTTTTTAGAATACATGCTTTCCTAACCCTATTCTTATTAATCAGTAAGTCAATCAAATTGGCCTTCGCTGTTACTATTTCTGCCATAATTGCCGATTGATTATAAAATACCTCCTTATTCGCTGACAATTTGACTCTCCTTTATCCGTGGAGAGGTGTTTTCTATAACGATTACTCATAACCGTAAAAGCCATGAAAACACAAATCTCGATTCCGAAAGAAATTCTCGCTAATATTGATTTTGCGAATACTCTGAACGGGGGCCGAACCGAATCGATGGTCTGGGTAAACCGTGGCAAGACCGGGTATGAAGTATTCGTAAAAATGTCCGGTGTAGATCCTGAAGAATTACAGGTAGACGTAGAAGACGGTCACATTTGGCTATATACCTTGTATCCCGTTCTGAAAGCTGACCGTCAGGATTTTGAAAGCTTCCTTCCTTATACATTAGGAAAACTGTTAATTCCTGATGATGTGGACGTTGAACACATTTCTGCAAAATATCGTAATGGCCGCTGGCGAGTATTTTTGCCTTTCAATGATGAGAAGTCATATTGATATTGACGAAGAATTATAGGAGACAAATTCCTCAGCATTAAACTACCCATTTTCTCAATTAATAAAGCCGTCTTACTAGGGCGGCTTTATTAATTGAGAAGCTATCTCTGATGATTTTCGTTTGTATATCCACCCCCTTTATCAGGATCATGCTGTTCAAATAGTAAGTAATGTGGTTATCTTCTTCCTACTCCATATGATGCTGTGGAATTTTGGTGCCCGGGACTGGGTTTATTTTATTCCTTCTATTCCATCATTTTAGGTTTAAGCGTTTCCTGGAAAAAGTAAAAGGCTATTCCATCCAATACTTTTTTCTGAAGTACGGTATACTTCCGTTATTTTTGCGAAAAATTGAGCAGAAGCCTAAGATTTCACAACCACAATATCACTCTTATTATTTCGTATGGGAAGAGCTTTTGAATTCCGAAAAGCCCGAAAATTCAAGCGTTGGGGCCAAATGGCCAAAACCTTTACCCGTATTGGTAAAGATATTACACTTGCTGTAAAAAATGGTGGTTCTGATCCAACCACAAATTCGCGTTTACGGGCGATGATCCAGAACGCTAAGGCAGCTAATATGCCTAAAGACAACGTCGATCGTGCCATCAAGCGGGCTGTTGCCAAAGATCAGGATGATTACAAAGAAGTAGTGTATGAAGGCTACGGTCCTCACGGAATTGCCATTTTGGTGGAATGTACGACGGATAATACCAATCGTACGGTAGCCAATGTTCGAAGTTACTTCAATAAATTAGGAGGTAGTTTAGGCACTTCTGGTATGCTTGATTTTATCTTCGATCGAAAGTCAGTATTTAAAATTGCTAACCGCCCAGGCTTGGATCTGGATGAGCTGGAACTGGAACTAATTGACTTTGGTGCCGAAGAAATTTTCCTTGATCAGGAAACGGATCAGGTGAACATCTACGGTGAATTCACGGCCTTCGGAGGATTACAAAAATATCTGGAAGACAATGGATACGAAATTCTGGGAGCTGATTTCGAACGGATCCCGAATGACACGAAAGAATTATCTGAAGAAGAAACTGCTGAAGTTGATAAACTAATTGAACGTATTGAAGAAGACGACGACGTTCAGAACGTTTATCACAACATGCGTTAGTTTTTGCTTTGGTTCATAGCGGTCGTATCTGCTTTTCAATTTTCTGAATAGGATGCTTTAAAAGAAGAAGAGGGTGCCGTTTTGAGGCACCCTCTTCTTCTTTTATTGGGTAATGCCTGACTTTGTTATATCTTGATAGATAAGTAATTAGAGAAAAAGGGATCGCCTCGTCAACCCACTTTTAAGCCTCACCATCGCAGCAGCTGATTATCAAAACCGTTGATCGGCTACCCGGATTCATATCAACGTTAATTTGGATTGAACTCATACAAAAAAGAATAGGGACTCTCAAGAGTCCCTATTCTTTTTTGTATGCTATCGAGCAACTATGCTTCTACTTCGTTAGTAACATGTTTTGCTTTTACAGGCTTCAAACGGATAATATTCATCCAGTGAAGAGCTTTGATCACTGGATAAGTGGGGTCAAATTCATACCATTTTGAGGCGAAGTTTACTTGATTTGGCAATTTGTGGTGGTTATTCTGGAACAACTCGCCCATCATCAGGAAATCAAGAACTAATGAATTACGTGACTTATCGTTGTTATCATAGTTCTGGTAGCCGTATTTGTGGCCACTCCAGTTTACGATAGCACCGTGTACGGGACCCATCAGGAAGTGAACAGGCAACAGGAAGAAAAAGGCCCAGTGCATATCCCACCAGATGTAAGCAGCAATGTATAATAATGAATAGGCAGTACCCCAACCAAGACGTGAAATCCATGAATCGCCAATTTTTTCAATGGTACTCCAGTAAGGATAGTTTTTATCAAACTGAGGATCAATGGGTTTACGATCAAAAAGAATGGCGTTATAAATGTCTTTTGTCTTCCACATCATTGTAAAAACATTCTTTGTATGATGAGGAGAGTGAGGGTCGCGAGGGGTATCACTGAATGCGTGGTGCATCCGGTGCAGAACGGCATATGCCTTAGGGCTCAAATAGCTGGAACCTTGCGAGACGTAAGTAAGAAAATAGAAAAACCGTTCCCAAAATTTGTTCATTGTGAACATTTTATGAGCTGAATAACGGTGTAAAAAAAACGTCTGGCTAAATAAAGAAAGGTACCAGTGAATAATAAACGTTGGCAGAATCAGTTGCATTTGATGCAGTTTTAATGAATACCAATTACAAATTTAATAAAAGAAACCCCAGGATTAGTAAGTTAGTTGCAAAACTTTAGCATTATTTATGCATAGTTTATCTAAAATTTACTAATCCAGTCAGTATCAAGGATATTTTATACTGTAAATATAAGAGTTTCTATGGTTTTATTTTCTAAAGATTGGTCATGGCATAGTAAACCAGGTTTGCTCCCATCCTGAGGGCCTGTTGCCGCACCGCTTCTGAATCGTTATAGACACTTTGATCCTCCCAACCATTCCCAAGATCACATTCGTAACTAAAAAAGCAAACCAGCCTTCCCTGCCAGATTAACCCAAAACCCTGAGGGGCTTTGCCATCATGTTCATGCACTTTCGGCAAGCCGTTTGGAAAAGGATATTTACTTTGATAAATGGGATGATTAAATGGGATTTCAACAAAATTTAGCTCCGGAAATACCTTTTTCATTTCCCGGCGAATGAACTTCTCCAATCCATAATTGTCATCGATATGAAAGAAACCTCCTGCAATAAGATACTTACGAAGATTCTGAGCTTCAGATTCAGAAAACAGCACATTACCGTGGCCCGTCATGTGTACAAATGGATAGTTAAACAATTCAGGGCTACCTACTTCCACAATATCCTCTTCAGTGGCCAGATTCGTTTTTAGATTCTGATTACAGAACTTAATTAAATTAGGCAAAGACGTTTTGTTGCCATACCAGTCGCCGCCGCCACCGTATTTCATACGAGCAATTCGTAAGGTCGGTTGGGCCGATACAGCCCAGCCCAGTAAACACAAAATCACCCAAAGATTTCTCATACCTGATTCATTAGCTGCAAAGTGAGAACCGAAACCAGTCCTGCCGTTTCGGTACGCAACCGGCTCTCGCCTAAACTAACGGGGGAAAAGCCTTTTTCTTTTGCCTGTTCAATTTCCTGACTTGTAAAATCCCCTTCCGGGCCAATCAACATTACATAGGTGGCTCCTGGCTGGGCAGCTATTTGTAATAAACGCCGTTCTGTCGGCTCAAGATGAGCAATGAAAAGTTGGCTGTCTGTAAAGTCCTTTTGTAAGAAACTTTCCCACATCATCAATCCGTTTACGCGGGGTACATAGCGTTTCAATGATTGCTTAACTGCCGAAACTGCAATTTTTTCCAGACGGTCAGGGTGAATTGATTTTCCTTTCCAGTAACGCTCGTCCGTACGGCGAGTCAGAATAAACGTTACTTCATCTACACCAATTTCAACACATTTTTCCAGCATCCATTCAATCCGGTCCAAATCTTTAGTTGGTGTAATGACCAAATGAATGCCATACTTTTTTTCAGTAGTATCAAGATTGCTGCTGCGAATGAATATCGCACACTTACGTGGATCAGGATCTATTATTTCGGCATCGAAAAGGCCCCCTTTCCCATCAATTATTCGGATCGAATCTCCTAGCCCCAACCGAAGTACTTTCACGGCATGTCGTGATTCCTCCTCGTCCAAATATCGCTTTTCCTGAATATCAGGTTGGTAAAATACATGCATGGCAAACTATTTCACTGGTAAAGCGTAAATCACTGTAATTTACGCTTTACCGGACTTACTGTTTATTCCTCTTCAAGACTTTTGAAGGAATACAACGTAGGATCAAGCTCTACTTTATTCGTATTGAACTGGTTCACAAATGTATCTATTACCTCATCCGTAACGGCTTCTACATTCAGGCATATATCAAGTTCAACGCCATATTCACTTTCTGTGTCAATTTCAATATGCTCCGTTACTTTAATCTCTTCATTCTCTTCAATTTCTTCAATGATTTCGGTAATTAATAATTCCACTTCTTCGTCCATATCATCATTAGGCTGATAGGTTTCATCCCGCTGATCAAGTGGAATGTAAAGTGGATATTCTTTGGTGGCTCTACGCTCAGCCTCTTCGTAAACTAAACTGCTATGGTGCAAACGCAATGTGTAAATAACGGCATCGTAAATAACATCTTTACCTTCATGAGTACCCACAAACTGAAAATGAGCGTATTCATCACCGGCAGGCTCGTCGAGGTCAGGGTCATTCGTGTAAACAAATGAGTGTCCGCCGGAACGAATTTCTTCTTTCAGATCTTGAATTTCTTTTGGGTCGTAGCCAGGATTAGCTGAAGCGGCCATATTAATCATGCATTGGTTTAAAGGCCAAAATAACAGGAAAAGCCCGCAATTCCAGCGAGCTTTTCCTTTTTTTGATATTGATTTAGTGAAGCATTAACAACTCCCGGTACTTTACCAATGGCCATTCATCGTCATCTACAATAATTTCGAGCTTGTCAACATAGTAACGGATCTCCTCAAAGTACCCTTTCACTTTCTCACCGTACAGGATGGCCCGTTCAGAGGTATTTTCAATGGCATTGGCTTCTTTGCGGGCCTCTGTCATCTCATCCACCAGAATCTGGATATTAGCAGTATACTCAGCAATACGTTTAATTGTTTCTACGGTCGGAGCATAGTATTTTTCTTCAATTCCGATGTCTTTCTGTCCCTTTACATTATCTACCAGCTGTGATTGATACTTTAAAGCTGTAGAGATAATATGGTTGATGGCTACGTCACCAATAACCCGTGATTCGATCTGAACTTTTTTGATATAGTTTTCCAGTTCAATTTCATAACGGGCATGAAGCTCTTTCTCAGTAAAGATTTCGTATTTTTCGAACAGCTCAGTAATTTCCGGACGCAGGTATACCTGTAAGGCTTCAGGCGTTGTACGGATATTAGAGAGCCCACGACGTTCGGCTTCTGTAACCCATTCATCTGAGTACCCGTTTCCTTCAAAAACGATGCGTTTTGATTCTTTGATGTACCCCTTGAGGATCTCCACGATGGCTAACTCCTTTTTCATGTCTTTTTCTAACAGAGCATCCACATCTCTCCGGAATTGAAAAAGTTGATTTGCCACGATTGTATTAAGAACCGTCATGGCTGAAGCAGAGTTTGCCGAGGAACCTACTGCCCGGAATTCAAATTTATTTCCCGTAAATGCAAACGGAGAAGTCCTATTCCGATCTGTATTATCAAGTAATAAAGAAGGCACTTTGTTGATACCTAATTTCAGGTATACATTATCTCCTTTTTCCAGCTTGAATTCGGTCATTTCGGGCATATTTTCCAACGTTTCAATGACTCGAGTTAATTCTGACCCCAGGAAAACGGACATAATCGCCGGAGGTGCTTCATTCGCTCCCAGCCGATGCTCATTCCCGGCAGTCGCAATTGTTGCCCGTAGCAGGTCGGCATAATCGTGAACGGCTTTCATCACACATACCAGAAAACTAACAAATCGCAGGCTTTCTTTGGGCTTGGTACTAGGCCCTAGAATATTAATACCATTGTCTGTTGCCAGCGACCAGTTATTGTGTTTACCTGAGCCATTAATTCCGGCAAAGGGCTTTTCATGAAAAAGTACCTTAAATTTGTGTTTGGCTGCCACTTTATGCATCAAGTCCATTAATAAGGCATTATGGTCGCACGCCAGATTTACTTCTTCAAAGGTAGGAGCAACTTCAAACTGAGCCGGGGCAACTTCATTATGACGCGTACGTACAGGTAAGCCTAAACGATGAGCTTCTAATTCATATTCCACCATAAAAGCATTAACACGCGGTGGAATAGACCCAAAATAGTGATCTTCCAGTTGCTGGCCCTTTGCGGGAGCATGACCGAAAACGGTACGTCCTGCCATAACCAGATCAGGCCGGGCATTAAATAAGGCTTCATCTACCAGAAAATATTCCTGCTCAGCACCCAGGGTGGGAATCGTTTTCCCAACGTTACGGTCAAAATATTCAACCATTACCTTCGATGCTGCCTTGTCAATTAACTCAATTGATTTCAATAATGGTGTTTTGTAATCAAGAGCCTCGCCCGTGTAAGCTACAAACACACTGGGAATGCATAAGGTAGATGTGCCGCCTACATTTTCCATAATAAAGGCCGGAGACGACGGATCCCAGGCGGTATACCCACGTGCCTCAAATGTGCTTCTGATCCCACCGTTGGGGAATGAGCTCGCATCTGGTTCCTGCTGAACCAGGGCAGAACCTTTAAATTTTTCAACTGCTTTTCCACTACCGGGTACAATATCAAAAAATGCATCGTGTTTTTCAGCAGTAGTTCCGGTTAAGGGTTGAAACCAATGGGTATAATGCGTGGCACCTTTTGAAATGGCCCACGATTTCATTGCCGCAGCTACTTCGTCAGCTGTTTCCCGATCTATTTTATAACCATCATGAATAGCTCTATTTACTTTCTGAAACGTATCCGGACTAAGTAATGATCGCATGGCTTCTTCATTGAAAGTCAGGGATCCATAGTACTCCGTTACTTTTTCGGATGGAACTTTTACGTGAGGCACCTGGCGTGACTGAGCCAGCTCCAATGCTTTAAAACGAGCTAATGCCATAGTTATAGATTTCTTTCTGATTCTGTTAATTTATAATTAGGTTCTGCTTTTTCAAAGCGACGCTAGTAATCTACAAATCTGCTAAAAAATACTAATCTTGCGAGGCCCGTCTTGGTAAAATACAATTTATATCCAACACTATTCGAGAATAAATGAATTACTGATTAACTAACAATACCATGTCTTATTTCAATGTATTTTGTTAAAAAAAATAACTTTTATAGCTTTTGAAGTACTAAATCGAACCTTTTTTCACAAAAAATAGGCTTTTTTTTAAGAGTTTACTTTTTTTGCCAAGCTAATTGCAAACAACACTTGAAAAAATCAATATTTAATTGAATATTTCCAATATTTCAAAATTTAAAGGCCCAATTTTAAAGATTTAACCAAATTTTTATTTGGGAAACCGTTTTTTTTCAATTTAAATTTGAAACGCAAATAGCTAAATTTATCTAATTCTATTTTTCAATACAAAACCATGGCAAAATCTAAATTGGAGTA
>JASGGE010000100.1:0-15018 GCA_047605205.1 Siphonobacter sp. | reverse complement strand
CTGGGTTTCAACCGCGTAAACAGTAACTTGATCGGCAGAAAAGAAATAAATCATGATTTGACGTCTTGATGCTAGTACTCCTCTGCAAAGGTAGCGTGCTTTCAACTTGGTATCACCGAATAATTACAAAAGCTTTTAGAAAGACCTCCTGATTTATCAAAAGGGAAGATCATCAATTACCCCAGTACGTAAACTTACTTTTTCAAAGGAAACTGCTATTTCCGTAACCAAAGGCACCGGCAGATTTGTTCCGAAGGCTACAGTACTATATCTTCTTGTGAAATAAAGATCCCTAAAATTAGTAGCGGTTTGGAAGTTTTGAAGATAAATGACACGAATCGGTATTCTCCGGCCTGACCTTATTAATGAATGACTTACGGCGAATTTGAATTTTCTAATCTAGCCTAAAACTAACTGATTATTAAGCTAAAGGCATACTATTTTTCTGCTAAATAGTCTTAGATTTCGTTCACATTCTAAACTAAATTAATATGCAGACTAATTCTCGATTTTTACTAACCTTAGTCTTCTTTTTGGGAATGACTTCGCTGGTGATGGCCCAGATGGATAAGTCTAAGCGGCCTAGCCCTCCGGCTGGTGCTTCTGGTAAAGTTGGTGATGCCACGATTACGATTAACTACAGCAGCCCTTCCGTGAAAGGTCGCAGTATCTGGGGTGGATTAGTACCCTATGGGAAAGTATGGCGGGCAGGAGCCAACGAAGCCACGATCTTCGAAACCGATAAAGACATAAAGATTGAAGGTAAAACCTTACCTGCCGGGAAGTACAGCCTTTTTGCCATTCCTGATGAAAACGAGTGGACGATCATCTTTAATTCACAAACGGGGCAATGGGGTATCAAACGCAGTGGTGAAGCTGATCTGGACCGTACTAATGATGTTCTTACCGTGATGGTAAAACCCAGAAAGGCGAACGAATTCTCCGAAAAACTGACGTATGAAGTCACTGAAAAAGGGTTCGATTTAAAGTGGGAAAACCTGACCGTACCCATTTCGATTAAATAAATTAGGATGACATACAAGCCGCATTAGTTTATACTACGTGCGGCTTTTTGTTATATGGCAAGTATACACCAATCTTAATAACCATAGCATTGAAGTAACCGATTTAGAAAAAATCATCATGGAATCTTTTAGAACATTTTTTATTTGTCCGTTAGATAAGAAACCTATCATTTGAACAAATGGAACTTGGTATTTCCAGTTTTGGAGAAATAAATCCGGATCAGGTAGCTGGCGGAGCTAAAAATGCCCATCAACGTGTCCAACAGCTTCTTGAAGAAATAAAGCTGGCCGATGAAGTTGGGCTGGATGTATTTGCTCTAGGCGAGCATCATCGACCTGATTTTGTGGTCTCTGCTCCTGAAGTAATTTTATCGGCTGCTGCCACTATCACGAAAAATATAAAATTGTCCAGTTCAGTAACCGTCTTAAGTTCGGCTGATCCGGTTCGGGTTTTTCAAAATTTTGCTTCGCTGGATTTAGTATCTAATGGTCGGGCAGAAATCATGGCAGGGCGGGGTTCATTCATAGAATCGTTTCCGTTGTTTGGATATAATTTAAACGACTACGATGAGCTTTTCAGTGAAAAGCTGGAACTACTGCTGGAACTCAATAAAAGTGAAAAGGTAAATTGGGAAGGAAATTTTCGGGCTCCAATTCATAATCTGGGCGTTTATCCAAGACCCATTCAGGCTTCCTTGCCAATCTGGCTGGCTGTGGGGGGCACCCCTGGTTCGGCCGGCCGGGCGGGAGCATTGAATATTCCTATGACGGTTGCAATCATTGGCGGAACGCCTGATCGGTTCGTTCCGTTTGTCAATATCTTTCGTCAGGCGGCGGCCAAAGCCGGTCACGATGTTTCAAAATTAGCACTGGCCATTAATTCGCATTTCTATACAGCTGATACACCTCAATTAGCAATTGACGAATTTTTTCCACCTTATGAATTAATTATGAACCGGGTTGGGCAGGAACGTGGCTGGTCACCAATTGGTCGGGATTACGTGGAATTTATGCAAAAAAGTGGTCCGCTACTGGTGGGAAGTCCGCAACAGATTATTGACAAAATCATGCGTTTTTACGAACTGTTCCAACAAACCCGTTATCTGGCCCAGCTCATTGGTGGTCATTTAATTCCCCATAAGAAAATCTTACGTTCTATTGAATTATTCGGTACTCAGGTGGCTCCGGTCATTCGAAAAGAAATGGCCTCCAGGCAACCCATATCGTCATAACAGGGTTCTGCATTTAAGCTTACGTTTACAGGAATCCATTCAAACCAAAGCTTTGCCAACGTTTTTGGGGCGTCATTTTTTTATTTTAAATTTTTTACAAAAATCCGTTTCTGTATTATCAAATTGTTATCAAACCGATTTAAGTATTTACTTTTTAATAATGGATCTGATACTGCCTGGAAATAGCCTCTTTTCTACTTTTGCAACGTAGTTTACAACTGAGTTTATACCTCAGGATGTCTTTCTACAATAGTCATATTCTTTCTTGGTTAGCAGGCTGAATTTATTATACACTTAATCAATCACTGACAGTGATCTATGGTCTAGAATACTATTTTAATCTTACTCCAGAAAGCGTAGGTTAATTCGCTTCATAATTATTACGTATATTAATAATCGTTCGTTTTATGTTGACTGCTAGTCAGCAGTTATTAGATTTTAATGCCTGTTTTTAAGCCATTTCTCCTTAAAAATCATGAATACAAAATTTTTATTATTAATTGTTTGTATGCTGGGACTGCATACTGTTCAGGCTCAGCTTACGTCTTCCAGTTTGAGTGGCAGTGTAAAAGATGCTCAGGGTCAGGCCATTCCGGGTGCTACCGTAGTGGCCGTACACCAGCCTACGGGTACTCGTTATGGAGTTTTAACTTCAGCAGATGGGCGTTTTTTGATTACGAATGCCCTACCTGGTGGCCCTTATTCTATTACTACCAGTTTTATTGGTTTAAAAACCGATGTACGTTCTGATATTCAGTTAACGCTGGGTGAAGATACCCGCCTTACCATCGTGCTGGCCGACGATGCCAGACAGTTACAAAACATTGTTATAAAAGGCGAACGGGAAGGGACAAAAGTAGGAGCCGGTGTTAGTGTCAGTGAGGCAGCTATTCGCCGTATGCCTACTCTTTCCAGAAGTATCACTGACATGACACGCCTAACCCCACAGAGCAGCAATAACTCATTTGCGGGCACTAATTTTCGATACAACAACGTAACGATCGATGGCACCATTAATAACGATGCCATTGGGTTTAGCCCTTCGCTCGGAGGGGTCACGGGTTCTTCAGGGATGCCCGGAAGCAGTACGCGGAATAACCCTATCAGCCTAGATGCCATTCAGGACATTCAGGTGTATATCGCTCCTTTTGATGTGAAAGTAGGTAACTTTCTGGGTGGCTCCATTAATGCTGTAACCCGTAGCGGTACCAATGATATTACGGGATCGGTATATGCTTTTGGGCGAAATGCCAGTTTGGTAAACACCTATAACCCATCGGCTGATTCAAAAGCCAAACTTTCCAACTCCTATCACGATTATCAATTAGGTTTCCGGGTAGGTCTGCCCTTAATTAAAAATAAACTGTTCTGGTTTACGAACGAAGAAATTACGAATCGGCAGGAACCTGTACAGTTTCAGGCTGGCACGAGTGGCTCACTCATTAAGGACATAACAGTAGCACAAGAAATTGCCAGCTTCCTCAAAACCAATTATAGTTTTGACGTAGGCTCATACGGCGATTATAACATCTACTCAAAAAGTACGAAGTTCTTTAACCGTATCGACTGGAATATCAACGATAAACATCAGCTCGCTGTCCGGAACAATACCGTTATTTCAGAAGCAACAAACCTCGAGCGTGATGCTCTGAACTTCCGTTTTGGAAGTATGGACTATAAACAAAACAACGTACAAAGCAGCACCGTTGCCGAGCTGAAGAGCCGCCTTACGAATCGCCTGTCAAATAATCTGGTAGTAGGTTTTACCAGCATTCATGATTATCGTAATCCATTATCAGGCAACGTTGATTTCCCTCAGGTAGAAATTGCTTATAATGGCGGAACTATTCTATTAGGTAACGATCGTGAAGCAACCGTATTTAACCTTCGCCAGAAAACGTTTGAAATTACCGACAACCTGACCTGGTACAAAGGAAAGCATACCTTCACGGCCGGCACGCATAATGAGCTGTACCATATTCAGTATGGTTTTGTAAACTCCTGGAACGGACGGGTGGCCTATAGCAGCCTTACCGACTTTTATAACAAACTTCCTAACCGCGTACGTGGCTCGTATGCCTTTAGTGATAGTGAAAACAACCGGGATTACCTGTTTAACAATCCATATGCAACGTTTAATGTTAACCTGCTAAGTGTGTATTTCCAGGATGAAATCAGAGTAAATGATCGGTTGAAAATCACACCCGGTTTACGTTTTGATTACACAGGTCTGCCCAAAAAGCCTGCTTTAAATTCTCAGGTAAATACTACCGACGAAGGGACTACTTACGGAACCACGTATACGCACACATTATTTAAGAATCTGACCAATACTTATTTCAATAACGTTCAGATCTCGCCACGTTTCGGCTTTAACTATGATATCAACGGAGACAAGAGCATTGTTATTCGTGGTGGCTCAGGCGTATTCACAGGTCGTATTCCCTTCGCATGGCTTGGCTATGCGTTCTATAATGATGGTGTAGGTTTTGGAGCATATGATTACAATAATATCGCTTCTACCGCCGCCGCTAGCCGCCCGGTGGGTGACCCTCTGACCGGAGCAGCCGCGTATAACGCACAAAATACCCAAACCCAAACAACTCAGGTTGACCTTGTTGACAATAATTTTAAAATGCCACAAATGTGGCGAAGCAACCTGGCAGTAGATTATACCATTGATGGATATAAGTTTACCGTAGAAGGCTTGTATACCAAAGTTATTCACGACCTGAAATTCCAGCAGATTAACCTGAAAGATCAGGTGCGGTATTACAGTTATGACACTGAGCAACAGCAGCCTATTTACGTAAGCTCAACCGGAACCGCGAGTGCCCAGAAAATAAATAGTTCATTCTCGAATGCTTACTTACTTTCCAATACATCAAAAGGGTATCGGTATAGTCTTACTTTCCAGTTGCAAAAAACGTATACAAGCGGTTTTGGTTTCTCAGCAGCTTATACCTACGGAAAATCGTATGATATCTCTAATGGTATTCGTAACTCTATGGAATCAAACTGGCAGTTGAACCAATCCCTAACGCCTAATGATCCTAAACTGGCTTATTCAAACTTTGATGTTCGTAGTCGAATTGTTGGAACACTGAATTATCGCTATCAGTGGAACGAAACCAATAACACAACCGTATCTCTGTTCTACTCTTTCCAGTCGGGCTCACCCTTTACCTGGGGTTACATTAATACAAACATTGCCGGAACACCGCAAGCTGCTGGCCTTGCTTATATCCCTAAAGACCTGACCGAAGCTCAAACATTGTTACCAACTGGAACACAAGCCCAAGATTTCATGAATTATGTAAACGGTATTGATTATCTGGCCAGTCGAAAAGGAAACTTTACCGAACGTAATGGTGGCCGTACGCCCTGGAATAACTCCATGGATCTGCGGATTCTGCATGAAATTAAAATTGGAGGACGTAAATCTTTACAACTTTCCTGGGATGTGATAAATGTGCTCAATCTGGTGAATAAGAAGCTGGGCTGGTATTATTTCTCTCCCAATACCTACAACTCAACCGCATCAGTAGGCCTAACGAGAGCAACAAACCCAGCAACCGGCGACCCAACCTTTACCTGGTCTAATCCGGGCACTCCTTATTCCGTTGATCCGCTTAGCTCACGCTGGCAGATGCAAATGGGAGCCCGCTTTAACTTCTAAATAATTTTTCATATTGGTGTTGCTTTAAAGCCCGAAGACGCTGCCTTCGGGCTTTTTTTAAGGGTACAATTTCTTAATCTTCATATTACGAAAGGCCACCTCGTCAGTATGGTTTTGTAAAGCAATTTTCCCGGAATGCATCTTTCCAAACGCTGGAAATTTACCCAAATTACTTTTCGCCACGGCATTTTTCCAGGTTTGGCTCTTCAGATCTGCCTCTGCCGTAATGAAGCCGTTCAGCCAGAAAGTAACCTTTCCATCTTGCTGGATAATTCTTGACTGATTCCATTCGCCAAAAGGTTTTGGTTTGGAATTATTGCCCTTTCCGAGCACATCATATAAACATCCTGCCCAGTGCAATGGATTCGTCTTATGACGTTCTTCAGCATTCGCATTATCAAGCAACTGCATTTCCGGAGCAGTCATAAAATCGGTCCCATACTGAGGGCTTTCCTGAACGTCAATCATTACACCACTATTTCCGCCTTTGCTAATCTTCCATTCATACCTCAAATCGAAATTCTCATAGCGATCATCCGTCACCAAATCACCAAAAATACCTTTTTCTTCTTTCGGATTACACCAAAGTTCCCCATTGTGAGCCGACCATTTCGAAAGTGTATCTCCCTGATTATAAATGTGCCAGCCTTTTGTAGAAACACCATCAAAAAGCAAGGCCCAGCCTTCTTCTTTCTCCTGATTCGTTAATGTATTCGGTAATGTTTCTTTCGGCGTGCAAGCATTCAGCAATAACCCAATACCCAGTAACCCCACAACAGACCGTCCTATTAAGGCCCTATTCGAATTTTTAAATAACATATTGTCAGATTTAAAGGTCTCCTTCGTAAAACTGCGTAAAATTGTGTGAAGTTGACATTAAAATGTGCATTGCCCTTCGATTTATCCGGTATCCTCGATTTCAACAATTAACCTTACCCTATCTGCATGATGGCATGGCCGCTGTCCAAATACCTTATGTAATTTCCTCTAAGCAGAGTATTTAAGCTCAAAAACTATATACAAATACTATTAACCGATATAGCTTTGGTAAACTTAAAAATAAAATTATCTTAGCGAATTATTTATCAGGTACTAATACCTAACCTAACATACCCATTCTTAATACTTATTACAATCACTTCGTTTATTAAATGAAAAAAATTATCAATTTCTTACAGAACAGAAAGTATGAACTACTATTAGTTGCCCTTATACAACACCTATTTATTGGTATTTTTATTAATGAATTATCATTCTATACAACTGTCATATGGCCAATTAATATGTTCATATTGGGCGTATTAAGTATAGGCGTATTCATTAAAAAAGGCAGATGGAAAAATATCGCCAGGAACATTTTATTTATTATCGTTTTAGGCTTACCAATTGGACTTACTCTTTTCAGAGATATCCCTCATTATTTCCAGGCTTTAAATATGATGTATGTATTATACTTCATGTTTATTTTTTGGGAAGTAATGCTTTTTTTAATCAAACCAGGCTACATCAATACTGATATTATTTCGGCAGCAGCTTGTGGTTATTTTTTGCTAATTGAAATCGGTGTTTTTTTATTCCAATTTATACATTATAGCAATCCACTTTCATTTAAAGGAATCAGTAACGGAGATCCTGCCAATACCTACATGGATTTAGTATATTTTTGTAGCATTACCATGACCAGTATTGGTTATGGAGACATAACCCCTAATCTTCATATCGCGAAGCTTTTAACTTCAATTTATGGAATAGCTGGTCAGTTTTATTCCGTAGTTCTTGTCGGAATTATAATCAGTAAATTTACTTCCAATTCAGAAAAATAATCAGTATGCATTCAGGAAAACAGTACCGATTTTCAGAATTTATTGTTTGGACTAGAAGAAATATTTATTTTTCTATCGTTCTAGGAAATATAGCAGTTGTACTCTATCAAATTTTTGGTTTAAAATGGCTCGGCATTCCCTGGTCAGTGGTAGCTCTGGTAGGTACAGCAACTGCTTTTATAGTCGGTTTCAAAAATACACAAACCTATAATCGCACCTGGGAAGCCCGGCAGATATGGGGCGGAATTTTGAATAAAAGTAGAGCATGGGGCATCATTGCCCGTGATTATATTGATGACAGCAACTTTACTAAAGAACTTATTTACAGGCATTTTGCCTGGCTAACAGCCTTACGATATCAAATGCGTGATAGCCGAGCCTGGGAAACGGCAGATAAAGCTTACAATACTGAATACAAAGCTTTTTATACCATTCCCGAAAAAGAAACTTCTTTAGAGTCGGAGTTATCCAAGTATGTTTCTGAGGAAGAATTAAAATATATTCTTTCCACCAAAAACAGAGCTGCACAGATTTTAAGCTTACAATCAAAAACGATTAAACAGCTTTATAAAGCTAATAAAGTTGACACACATCGCTTTATTGGTATGGAAAATATTATATCTGAATTTTATGATTTACAGGGCAAAAGTGAACGTATTAAAAATTTTCCATATCCACGCCAATTTGCCTCCATTAATACCTTCTTTATTAAGCTATTCATATGCATGCTTCCTTTCGGTATGTTGAAAGAATTTGATAAATTAAATGATAGTGTAGAAGGAATTATGAAAGGGAATATGATTTGGCTTGTTATTCCGTTTAGTGTGCTTATTTCCTGGATTTATACTTCGCTTGAGCAAGTAGGTGAAAGTACCGAAAACCCGTTTGAAGGAAGTGCAAATGATGTACCTATTTCTCAAATGAGCCGAACTATTGAAATTGACATGCGTGAAATGTTAGGTGAAACAAGTTTACCTCCTGCTTTACAACCCATTAACAATATAATACTATAAACTAATACACATGAGTCATTCGTATTTAAGCACGGTCCAGAAATGGTATCCAAATGCTAAAACAACTGAAGATACCATAAATGATCTTCTGGATGTTATTGAAGCTAAACTAGGAATGAAGCCCAATCAAATCATGCATGCTGATAGTATGTGTTGTGATGATGTAAATGCTATCCAGTATCCGCCGCGTGCGTATGAAATGCTGGGGCCTTTTAAGATGGGCGGTCTGAACGGCTTTCCTTTTGCGGGCATTACCGGCATGAACGCTTTCTCGCATCACGTTCCAGAAGATGGAGCCGTATTAATCTTTTATGCTCCGCACATTGGCATAACGAAAAGTGGTACAATTGGTGAAATTCATCGAATTGGCCAGGTGGGGAATTCCGCCTGCTGTGGGGCAGCAAAGGGAGCTCTTGGAAAATTGCTGAATAACGAAATAAAGCCCGGAGTTATTACTGATCTGGATTACCAGATGAATACTATTGAACAAATTTTTCTAAAAGAGGAAGATCGCATTAAATCGTCTGACAATCAGATTTTTGAAGCTACGGAAGTTATGTACGAGGCTATTCACAATCGGATTGAAGAACTGGTTTCTAAAGCTAGTTATCCTTGTAAATATGTCATTTTAGTTGGGGCTATTTTTATCAACGGCGACCGTGATATGGGTTCATTCTGTTCCTACAAAACCTTTGATTACATAGACCTTGATTCGGGGAAACGCACCAGCCTTATGGAGGATTTTTTTGTTTGATTGTTTGAAGGATTTGGGTTTATAGTGATATTGGTTACTGATATTAACCAATATCACTATAAAATTCCCTACTGAAACATAGAAATATCGGGCTATTGTTTCTCCTGGTTTGTCTGTTACAGGTATTTATTCTCCAAAACACTGCAGACTGTAAACTCAATTATCTACATTTTTTAAAGTTGGTCGAATATCCTTAGCATCCCTGTATTCATAAGATATTTTAAATTTGTTTAAATCCGGTTTATAGGCACGTTTTCGTTGTAGTTCATACCGATAAATCGCTTGCCCCAAATCATACAGAAACGGATAGCCGGTCTCTTCATAATCATACTTGTCATCATTCAGTACACCATCATTGTTTACGTAAATAGTTGTAGTTAGCATATATTCTACTTTATTAACAAAATCAGCTACATACGACACATCCGTCAGAAAACCATACGCCCAACCTACCTTATTAAATACTCGAACGCCAGCAGGCATTTGATGACTGGCATTGCGGAAATAAAATTTCACGTAACTATCGTAATACTGATGAGCGTCATATTTAGGGTAATTGGTCTCCGAAGGGAATTGCGATAAATATTGATATAAAAAATGTTCATCATCTGGTTTCAGGTCAAAACGTTGGGTTGGCTTCACCGACTCAGGGAATAACACCGATTGCAATATTTGCTGCAAATCTTCCAGCGGCAGATTATTAGCTTTGGTAAAATCAATGGGTTCGTGAATCAGACTATCACGCACGTAGTGAGCGTGTCCAACTTTCACAACGTGGCTATAATCAAACGAATCTGGATTATAAGCCGGTGGTTGCCGATATATAAGGTTACGATTCTGATCTAGAAAATGAATGGCGTTGGTATGACGGTTTTCATCTTCATTCATACCCGTAAAACGTCTGGTGATTCGTACACCGGGATATCCTTTTTCATGTAATTTCTGATTAATCCGTTGCTGTCCAATCACTTCATATAGCCGATTATAGGCATCGTTATCACTCACCAGAAATACCTTTCGAATATATTGAGCTACCGACGGCAGGCCGGTTTCTGAGGTTTCGTCAACGATAACTTTAGTTTGTCTGGAATAGCTACTATCAATCTGGATTGAAGTGTTTCGATTGATTCCCTTCTGAGTCAGCTCCTTTAATTTTTCCAATGCCAAACAAGCCAATGGAAGCTTTACCGTTGATGCCGGGTTAAAATAATTATTCGGATCAACCTGAAAATAGTAATTCCGGAAAGATGGTTTGTTGTGTTTGTCCCGATTAATCTGGGTATAAATAATCTGTAAACGATACGTTTGTGAATCTTTTAAAACCTTCTGAATCAATCTGCTGGAATCTTTTTCAAGAAATTGTTCAAACCATGGATCGGTTTTAACCTGAGCCATAGCCATTGGATTTAATATGAAACTTAGTAGAAAAATCAGATAAATAGATTTCATAAAGGGGTATAAATAAAGAGATAAAGATAATAATTTAAGGCTCACGAAGGCTATTATTAGTTTTTAATTATCTACTTTACTCATCCAGAATATTCCGATGGTTATGACTGGACTCATAAGCATGCCTCTAACTTATTTCAGAACATGATATAGTGCTCTGATTTTTTTAGAATGCTCCAAATAATTCATTAACGTTGATGTCTTCGGTTGTTTTAAGATGATCAATCACATTTTCACTCCATCTGTTTCTCGGTCAAATACCGCCAGAATCGTTTCGGTAAATTTCGTACGTGCAGTTTTGTATTTTTACGGGCAGGAATATTGGCAGTTCTGAAGTAATCTTTCCAGAGCAATTGATATACTTCTTCATTATTATTTGATGAAATCGCAGCAGGTAACTGATCTGACTTTCCATTATAGAAATCAATCGTAATCGTTTCTAATTTATTCAGATCATAATACAGTCCATATTTCCGGAGGTGATCATAAATTATCCAGGCCTGATCTGCATAACGGTCAGCAAAGTGTCTGACAATGAGTGGCAGGACATTATATCTAGGTTCTATTGGGGCATAATAAATACCATCGCGAGTCTGCTGAAAGCGAACAAAAGCTTCCATATGGTGTTTTTCACGTTCTACTTTCCAAGTGGTCTGACTCACAAATAGCACATCTTCATTGCCATAATTTTTCTCAGCCCGTGTGCCCATCGTAAACACATAGGTTGCAAACTGAAATAAATGCTGATAGGCTTCAGGTAACTCGGATAAATAGGTACAGTAAAAGGTTCGCCAGCCCGCTGCACTTAAGTTCTTACGGAGTCCTTTATAAACACGGTTAGCCTTTTCAGTATCAGTATTTACCCAATGCACCGGGCTGAAAGCACTGGGTTGAAAGGTGGCTTCGGTAACAACCTGAATGGTACCAGGTTTACGAAAATACCAGTCAAAAATCAGCGATAACAAACCCTCAAAGCTGCCGTCAAATACATAAATCTGCATCTAAAAAAGTGTTAGCTGTTGGGTAGCCGCTCGTTGAAATTTTCCCTGACTACCCGACAGAATAAAGTTTTTGATTTGATAAGGTTGCCAGTCTTTTGCCTCGTGTGGGGTGTCCGCACAACGCACAAAATAACGAGCTCGGTTATAGGCAATTCCCAATTTCTGTAACTGGTAAGTGCGTAAAAAACCAAATTTTCGGGCAGCTATAATTTTCTGAGCCGATCCTACACCAATGCCCGGTACGCGTAAAATCAGTTCATAATCCGCGAAGTTGATATCTACCGGAAATAAATGGAGATTTCGCAGGGCCCAACTTAGTTTTGGATCAATTTCAGCCTCGAGATTGGGGTGATCCTGATTTAAAATTTCCTGTACTTGAAATCCATAAAACCGTAATAGCCAGTCGGTCTGGTACAGGCGATTCTCCCGCAGCAAAGGTGGTTGTGTACCCATTACTGGCAGAATTTCATCTTTTCGTACTGGAACATAACCTGAATAATACACCCGTTTGAGTGAATAAGCCTTATAAAACTGGTCGGCCGTGTACATGATTTCCATGTCATTTTCCGGTGTGGCCCCCACTACCACTTGCGTGCTCTGCCCCGCTGGAACGAACTTTGGTGTACTTTTAATGAGCCGTTCATCGGCCTTATAGGCTTTAATCTGTTGATTGATAAAATTCAATGGCCTCCGAACTTCTGCATGGCTTTTTTCAGGAGCAACCATTTTCAGGCCGGCTTCGGTTGGCATTTCGAGATTAATACTCATTCGGTCGGCATATAAACCAGCTTCCTGAATGAGTTCTTCACTTGCACCCGGAATAGTCTTCAGATGAATGTAGCCATTGAAGCGTTCTTCCTGTCTTAGCTTCTTCACAATTCGCAGCAGACGTTCCATGGTATAATCAGCATCTTTGAAAATACCCGAACTTAGAAATAACCCCTCAATGTAATTCCGTCGATAAAAATTAATGGTTAAATCCACCACTTCTTCCACCGTAAAGGCCGCTCGCTGCACCTCATTACTTTTTCGGGAAACACAAAAAGCACAATCGTATATACAATGATTGGTTAACAGAATTTTCAGTAAAGCCACGCAGCGTCCGTCTTCGGTAAAGCTGTGGCATATTCCATTGGCTTTACTATCTCCCAACCCTTTATTGGTGTTCTTCCGGTTTCCACCACTCGATGCACAGGAAACATCATATTTAGCTGCATCCGCCAGAATTTGCAATTTCTCGCTCACTCGATCGACATTCATATGCTTCATATTTGTGCAAATTTATCAACTATTTGTGTATATTTTTTATTCAAATATCATTTTTAACGATAACTGATAGAAAATGATTTTGTTTCTGATTCAAAAAAAGAATATCCACTTTGTGGTATAGAAGCTATTTGAACCTTTCCGGAGCCTGGAGATCGAACGTACAAACTCGCCGGGAGGTATGATTGAATGATGAACAAGCAGACTCGATTAATTCTATACAGGTTTGAATTACTTTATGTCTACGGTATCTCTATACATATCTAAATCGTTTTTAAAAGTTTATTCCCTACTTGCTATCTTTAATCCCTAACTATTTCTTTCCGTAGAAACCTGGTGAAACGTATTTCAATGAAACACTTATCGACCCTACTGCTGGGGCTCAGTCTATATGGGGGTCTCACTCAGGCTCAGGACAGGCCCTTAGGCAAAACATTTGCCACCCGAAGTGTGGTAATGGCTCAACGAGGCATGGCTTGCACCTCACATCCTCTTAGTACTCAGGCTGCTATTGAAGTATTACGGGCCGGCGGAACCGCCATTGATGCCGCCATCGCTGCCAACGCGATGGAAGGCGTAGTAGAACCTCACGTAAATGGTATTGGCGGGGACTTATTCGCCATTGTCTGGGATGCCAAAACCAAGAAATTGTATGGATTGAATGCTTCTGGCCGCTCGCCGTATAGTTTGACATTAGCCGAATTAAAAAAGCGTGGGTTAACGCATATTCCTTCGAAAGGACCCTTACCGGTGTCAGTGCCAGGTTGTGTGGATGGCTGGTTCGAATTGCATAAGCGTTTCGGCAAATTACCGATGGATCGACTGTTATCCCATGCCATTCATTATGCTCGCGAAGGTTATCCGGTGCATGATGAAGCCTCTTCGTCCTGGGCAAAAATGGTTGCGAACTTCGGAGATTTACCGAACGTACTCACCACGTATGCTCCAAACGGACACGCACCGGCACGGGGCGAAATTTTCAAGAATCCTGATCTAGCGAATACACTGGATAAAATTGCTAAAGGCGGACGGGATGCTTATTACAAGGGAGACATTGCCAAAACAATTGATGCATTCATGAAGAAAAACGGCGGCTTTTTGAGCTACCGTGATTTAGCGGAACACACCTCAACCTGGGTAGATCCGGTATCAACCAACTACCGTGGTTATGACGTTTGGGAATTACCTCCCAACGGTCAGGGCATCGCTACGCTTCAAATGCTGAATATTCTGGAAGCTTACGACTTTTCGAAAATTCCATATGATAGCCCCGAACGCATTCACTTGTTTACGGAAGCCAAAAAGCTAGTGTATGAAGACCGGGCGAAATATTATGCTGATCCGGATTTTGCGAAAATGCCCGTGAAAGAACTCATTTCGAAAGAATATGCTGCCGAACGCCGTAAACTGATTAACCCTAAAAAAGCAGCCACGCGAATTGATGCCGGAAACCCAGCCCTACGCGATGGAGATACCATTTACCTTACCGTGGCAGATGGTGAAGGCAATATGGTTTCACTGATTCAAAGTAACTATCGGGGTTTTGGCTCAGGTATGGTGGCTGATGGGCTGGGTTTTATGTTTCAGAATCGCGGAGAGATGTATAGCCTGAATGAAGGTGAAATGAACACCTATGAACCACACAAACGTCCGTTTCATACCATCATTCCAGCCTTTGTTACCAAAGATGGCCAGCCTTTTATGAGCTTTGGCGTGATGGGTGGAAGTTTCCAGCCGCTCGGCCACGTTCAGATTTTAATGAATATGATTGATTAT
>JASGGE010000099.1:0-15321 GCA_047605205.1 Siphonobacter sp. | reverse complement strand
TCCTCGCAATGGACGAAATAGAGTTTTATCTCGAGGCTGGGAAAGAAACCATGGAGGGTGCCCTGAAGCACCTGAATATTGAATTAAGTAAAATTCGTGCTGGAAAAGCTTCTCCTGCTATGCTGGAAGGCGTTATGATTGAATATTATGGCGTACCGAGCCCACTCCAGAACGTGGCATCCATCACCACTCCCGATGCCCGTACCATTACCGTGAAGCCTTTCGAAAAGAAAATGGTAAACGAAATTGATCGTGCCATTCGAAATGCTAATCTAGGCTTTTCGCCCGCCAATGATGGCGAACTACTTCGTATTACCATTCCTCCGCTGACGGAAGAGCGTCGTCGGGATCTGGTAAAACGGGTAAAAACAGAAATCGAGACGGCAAAAATCAATATTCGTAACGCTCGTCAAGACGCCAACAATAGTATTAAAAAACTAACCAAAGAAGGCGTTTCGGAAGATGACGTGAAGAAAGGCGAAGATCGTGTACAAAAAATGACCGACGGGTACATTGTTAAAATTGACCAGGTTTTCCAGGCTAAGGAAGCCGATATCATGTCGGTGTAAGTATATAGCTTTTATCATATTTGAGAACCTGTCTTCTTCAGGCAGGTTCTTTTTTTTACACCCATTTTTATTCATACTCCTTTAATTCTATTGTTTATTTTAAAAGTTATATATTTGTAATATCTTGATTTTCAATGAATTATCTATTTAAATGATAGATTTATAATTATTTTTTAATCAATTGATTAAAAAATGACTTTCATCTAATTTTTTTCCAATTTCATGCTTACGTTTGCCACACAATCGCATTGTGATGAGTATGTATAGATGTACTAAACATCAATACAACGTAGCCATGAAAACGTATGATCTTACCAGCAATACCTCTTTACTGCTGGCTATTCGCTTCGTATTAGAAAAACGCTTTTATGTATCTGTACCATCCCGTTTGGGATACAGGCAGTCTTTTTCAAAAGACTTGGGCATTTCCGAGGCTGAGTTGTGTGAGTTGGCCAACGAACTGGAAGAAATGACCGGCCTTGAAGTTGACAATATGAGCAACATCCAGACGGTTGGCGATTTAGTGCAGCAATTTCACAAGCCGCCATTACAGCGGTTCTTTTATGCCGTTCAATAGATAAGGATACTGGAATTACCAGTATCCTTAATGATTCGTTTGCCATGAAACAGTTCTCTCTGTCTAGATCTTTATTGGTTCTGTCGATCTTTTCCTTTTTGTTTTTTTCGTTAGGAACCAATGAATTAATGTTGTATTCTCTGGATGAAGCAAAAAATGCCGAGTGTGCCAGAGAAATGTACGAACGCAAGGACTGGATTATTCCAACATTCAATAATGAACTTCGCACCGACAAGCCGCCTCTTCATTACTGGGTGATGATGTGTAGTTATGGACTTTTAGGAGTAAATGAATTTTCAGCTCGCTTAGGCTCAATCTTGTGTGGAGTAGGGACAATTCTTCTGGTATTTGCTTTTGCCTGGAATCATATCAATATCCGGACGGCCTGGGGGAGTGTCATTGTTTTACTGGCCTCTCTTCACGTGGGAGTTCAGTTTCGCATGGCTGTACCTGACCCTTACCTTGTTTTTTTACTAACCCTTGCCTGGGTTTCTTTTTATAAATGGTATAACCAGAGTGCCTTATTCACTACTAAAGTCCTTTGGCTTTTTTATGCAGCCTTAGGTTTGGCCGTACTGGCGAAAGGCCCCATTGCTTTAATATTAGTAGGATTGACAATTCTTGTATTCCTTTTTATGCGGAAAGAAATCCGGTTAATTGGGCGGATGAACGTTTTCCTGGGAATAGCTATCATTTTAGCGATTGCTTTACCCTGGTATCTGGCCATTAATACCGCTACACAAGGAGCATGGACGCAGGGCTTCTTGTTAAAACATAATATAGGCCGTTATCTTGAACCAATGGAGGGGCATGGAGGTATTTTCCTCTTAACACCACTATACGTGATGGTAGGTTTGTTACCTTTTTCTATTTTTATACCGCAGGGCCTGAAAATGGTCTGGAAAAACAGAGAACAGGAACCGGCCTTACTGTTTTCGTTTACGATTGCCCTGTTTATTGTTCTGTTTTTTAGTTTTTCTGGTACGAAACTCCCCAACTACACCGTACCATCCTACCCATTTTTCGCCGTTCTGATTGGGTGGGGTCTAGATAAAATTTTATCTGATAAAGCCTCCTGGCACGTATTACGGCCATCCTTGATTACGTACGGAATCATTGCGGCCATTCTGCCATTGGCGTTCTTTTTTGGATTAAAGTTTGATCCTGCAGTTTCGCATCTGGCTGGTTGGGCGGTTATTTTCCTGACTTTCCCAATCGGGGCTATAGCTGCCTGGCGGAGGTATAAACATGCTCAGCTGAAACGAATGTTTTGGGCATTATCCATCTCGTTCATTATTACAGCCATTCTCTTTTTTCAAATGGCGTATCCAATAGTTGATCGGGAAAACCCAGTGAGTCAAACGCTGAGTTATGTGAAACCAGAACAGAAAATTTTTGCTTATAAACAATTCAACCCGGCGTATGTCTTTTATCTGGATTCATCGGTAGAAGTCTATCAAACGCTGGAAGAACTTAAACAGGCGTTACGCACGGAAAGAGACGCGATCGTTTTGTCAAGAGCAGAGTATATACCAGAGCTGGAATCCGTTGAGCAACTTCAGGAAATTGCCCGGAAACGAGACCTTTTTGAAACACCAATAACCGTCATACTGAAAAAATCAGCATCGCTTTGAATCAATCTCCTGGTTTGGATTAACTAAGGCATTCTATTCTTTTAAATCATTGAAAGATTGAGTGCTAAGAGGAAGAGCGGTATTCCCAAACAGAAAAACGTAGCCTCGTAAGTGGCTAGGTTTATAACCCTGTTACAGATTTAAAGATCGCCATGAAACATTATCTTATTACCGGTGGAGCAGGTTTTATTGGAAGCCATCTTTCGGAACAACTGCTGGCTTCATCTGATACACTCATTACCTGTATTGACAATTTTGACACTTTTTATGAAGACAGGCAAAAGCGAGCCAACCTCCGGGAAGTATTAGACAACCCCCGTTTTCGCTTAATTGAAGAAGACGTTACCAACCGGGCTCACTTACTTGAATTGCTGGATGGACAAACATACGATGCCATTATTCATCTGGCCGCAAAAGCGGGCGTTCGGAATAGTATCGAGCAGCCTGAACACTATTACCAGGTTAATGTTATGGGCACGCTGTCTATGCTGGAAATTGCCCGAGCACTCAACATTAAGAAGTTTATTTTTGCCTCTTCTTCCAGCGTTTATGGAGAAAATCCGAACGTACCCTGGCAGGAAATCGAGACGGACTTACAACCGATCAGCCCCTACGCTTCCTCTAAAATTTCCGGTGAATTATTAGGACGCACCTATGCTCATTTACACGGTATTCAATTTCTGGCTCTGCGATTCTTTACCGTATATGGCTCCCGTCAGCGACCTGATTTAGCCATTCATACCTTTGCCCGTTTAATCTATCAGGGAAAACCCATCAGCTTATACGGTGATGGTAGCACACGTCGGGATTATACGCACGTTTCGGACATCGTAACCGGCATTCAGCAGGCTATTGAATACGAAGGTGAAGGCTTCAGCGTGTTTAACCTGGCATCGGGCAAGCCCATTACACTGTTACAGTTGGTGAATGCTATTGAAAAAGCGGTGGGGAAAGAGGCCATTTTTGTTCATCAGCCCCACCAGCCAGGAGATGTTTTCCAGACCTATGGAGATTTAAAACGTTCTACAGCCTTATTAGGGTACAGGCCTAAAGTAACCTTAGCAGAAGGATTACAGGAATTTATTAACTGGAGAAGGAAGATGCTCCAGGTAACGCATTAATCATGGCACCTGAACTTTCACTGGTTATTACCTTACTAAATGAAGAAGATAATATCCAACCCTTATTGAGCCGCGTACGTGAGTCCATGCAGGGCATTGATTATGAATTAATATTGGTTGATGATGGTTCGACGGACGAAACCGTCGAGCGTATTAAGACCCATGCGGACGAACGTGTGCGGCTAATCGTATTGAACCGGAATTATGGACAAACGACGGCAATGTCGGCAGGAATTGAGGCCGCTCAGGGGCCATACATTGCCACACTGGACGGCGATTTACAGAATGACCCCTCTGACGTGCCCATGATGCTTGAAAAATTAAAGCGTGAAAAATGGGACGTAGTGGCTGGCGTGCGGGCTAATCGTAAGGATGGTATGGTGCTTCGCAAAATTCCGAGCCGCATTGCCAATGCTATGATTCGTCGTATGACCGGCGTATACCTGCACGATTACGGCTGCACGCTGAAGGTTTATAAACGACAAATTGCTCAGAATCTGGGCCTATATGGTGAATTACACCGCTTTATTCCGGTGTTGGCCGCTATGCTTGGTGCCCGCATGACTGAGGTAAATGTAAAACACCACGCCCGTCAGTTTGGTAAATCGAAATATGGGTTGGGGCGTACCTTCAAAGTAATGTCAGATTTATTGTTAATGGTCTTTTTTCAGAAGTATTTCCGCCGGCCCATGCACTTATTTGGCCCGATCGGAATCATTACTTTTTTTGCAGGAATGCTGGCTTTTGGCTATTTAAGTGTGTTAAAAATACTGGGTGAAGATGTTGGCGGACGGCCCCTGTTAATTGTTGCCGTAGCTCTATTACTGGGGGGCTTACAACTGATAGGCTTTGGCTTTATGTCTGAAATTATGCTCCGTACGTACTATGAGTCAGGCCGCAAAACCAAATACTTAGTTCGCGAAATTTATTCATCCGAAGCGGAGATGCATTGAAATATCTAAAAGTGCTCCTGAAGGGCATCCTGAGCCTGCTGGCTTTAGGATGGCTTTATTATAAAATTGACTGGGAACAAACCCTTCCGTTACTGCAACGAGCAAACTGGGGTTGGATAATCCCGGCGTTCTTGCTTTTTAACGCATCCCAACTATTTAGCACGTTGCGTATGGGGCAGCATTTACGGCCGCTTCAGGTTACTGAACCAATCTCTTTTCTGGTCCAACTCTACTACAGGGCTATGTTTTTCAATTTGTTTTTGCCTGGTGGTATTGGTGGCGATGGATATAAAGTTTGGTTGTTGCAAAAACGGCATCAAACGGGATATAAATCGTTTGTTTCAGCTATGTTACTGGATCGTGGAAGCGGTCTACTCGCCATTGTAGTGCTATTACTTATTCTGGCTGGCAGAAGCTCCTGGATTGAAAGCCAGTTTCACCCAGTTTTCGGGCTGGATTTTGCAATGGTAATACTTGTACTGGCAGCAGGCTGGGGAATCTATCGGTTTATTTTTAAAAAATTTGCCTCTTCATTCTGGCCTGCAATAGCATTGTCGTTAACCATTCAGGGCACACAAGTTATTGTGATTTTACTACTCCTCAGAGCCATTAATGTAACAGAACTACCTTTGGAATATAGCCTCGTTTTTCTGCTTTCTTCTATTGCTTCTGTTATTCCATTAACCTTAGGAGGTATAGGTATTCGGGAACTGGTATTCTTAAATGCTGCCCATTATTTGCCAATCCAGGCCGATCAATCCGTTTTGGTGAGCTTACTTTTCTTTATTATAAATGGCATCAGTTCACTGGTGGGAGCTTTTGTTTCATTACCCGATCAGCCAAAAGAAACAGATTCCCCAATGACTGCTTAATTTTGCCCGCCATAATAGGTTTATATGCAATCAAATCGATTTCTTTTTGGCCCCACGTACTGGTTACTCTGGCTGGGCGTAGCGTTAGTATATGCGGTAGGGCTGTTTGTGCCTTTGTTCGATAGTGATCCGGCTCATCACGCGATGATCGCCTTACATATGGCGAAAACGGGTGATTTTGTTGACTTAATGGACCGGGGCCGGGATTATCTTGATAAACCACACTGGCTCTTTTGGACAGCCGCTTTATCGTTCAAGGCTTTTGGTGTAACGTCTTTTTCTTTTAAAATTCCATCTTTACTAGGCTCTATACTAGGATTTTATTCAACCTATCGGCTGGGAAAACTGCTGTATGATGAAGAAACAGGCCGGTTAGCAGCTTTAATTCATGCAACAGCTTACGCTCAGTTTCTGGCGAATATGGATGTGCGGATGGACGCATTCCTGACGGCATTTGTCGTTTTTTCGGTCTGGATGTTAGTCGCCTTTGTACAGAGTGGTTCCTGGCTATACCTGATTGGCTCAGGATTAGCACTAGCTTTGGGTTTTGCTACAAAAGGAGGGATAGGTTTGGTAATGCCACTCTTGGCGGTAGGTATTTACCTTTTATATGACCGTAACTGGAAAGCCATTTTTCAATGGAAATGGGTAGGATTAATACTTTTTACCGGGATATTTATTTCACCAATATTGTTTTGTTACTATCTCCAGTTTGATCAGCATCCTGAAAAAGTAGTTCGCGGAATGACCAATATTTCAGGTATTAAATTCATTTTGTTGGGTCAAAGTGTAGAGCGTTTTCAAGGGGATGCCTGGGGGAAAGATGGCTCAAATGATCATTTTTTCTTCTTCCATACCATGTTATGGGCGTTTCTTCCCTGGAGTTTCATGAGTTACTGGGCTTTAATTCGTAGTATGATTCGGTTTAAAGCTCTTCCTGAAATGCTTACTCTTGGTATCATTGTAGTAATGCTTACGATTCTGTCGTTCTCGCAATTCAAACTTCCGCATTATCTGAATCTGCTCTTTCCCTTTATGTCGATTCAGTTGAGTAGTCAACTCTTTTCGAGTTCCGGGAAAACGATTCATCGTATATTGATTGGACAGATTGTTGTAGTCGTATTAATGTTTGGCATCGCCATATTCCTAAACGGTTTTATGGTTCCTGTCGCTGGAATACCCAATCAGATTGTAGCTGTTTTAGTGGCTTTGGGTTTATTAATCGTTGCGTTTTTGCAAAAGCCAGCGTTTTTACGAATGATTGCCCTTTCCGTTGCGGGTATTGTGATTGCTTTTATGGGTATGAATGCTAATTTCTATCCGCAGCTATTCCGATATGATGCTGGCTATGAATTTGCCAAAGAGGCAAAACAGGAACCACAAATTTCAGAATCCTTTGATTTGTACCGAATTACCAGCTATACCTTCGATTATTACACTAATTCCATTCACCGCCCTTATCTGGAAGGATCGATTCCGAAAGGTCGCTGGATTATGACGGATTCAACGGGACTTACTGATATTCGTAAAGCCAATATTCCAATTGTACAAATTCGCTCAACTCCACATTTTCACCTTACCATGCTAAATGGCGAGTTTCTAAATCCTGAAACACGTTTGAAAGCGTGCGAAAAACGCTATCTGATAGAAACCAATCGCTGATTTTATTACAGATCGTTGCCGGAAAAAGCACAACATGATTAGCTTTGGGCGAAACAACACCTTTCCATAAACGAGAGATCAATGAAATTAGCCGCTATTGACATTGGTTCAAATGCTGCCCGTTTGCAGATTTCATCCGTATTGGATGATAATGGGATTATCTCATTCAAAAAAGTAGAGTACGTTCGGTTTCCATTACGTCTGGGAAAAGATGTATTCAAATCGGGGTTAATTAGTCCTGAAGGGGAAGTACGGTTATTTAAAATGCTTCATTCGTTTAAGCTGCTGATTGAGCTGCATGAATGCAAAGATTACCTGATTTGTGCTACGTCAGCCATGCGAGAGGCCAGTAATACCGATGACATTGTGACGCGAATTGAAGGCCAGCTAGGCATGAAAATTCATATTATTGACGGAGCCAAAGAGGCAGAATTGATTAATAATGTAGTTGTGCAGCCTCTGGAAACCGATAAAAACTATCTGCACATTGATGTAGGCGGGGGGTCTAGTGAGCTGAACTTATACGTTGAGAAAATGAAAGTGGCGAGCCGTTCTTTCAAAATTGGGTCGGTTCGTTTACTGGAAGGACGGGAACAAAAAGGCGACTGGAAAAAGATGCAGAATTGGATTCTGGAGCATATTGACCCCCAACAAGCTGGTATCATTGCAGTAGGAACGGGTGGAAACATCAGTAAGTTACTGAATATTGCTCAGACCAAAATTACCCCCGATAGCATCAGTATTGAGGAACTGGAACGCATTCAGAAATATGTAGCGTCTTATTCGCTTGAAGATCGGATCAACAAACTCCAACTGAATGCAGACCGGGCCGATGTAATTGTACCAGCCGCCGAAATTTACCTGTCGGCCATGCGATGGTCAGGGGCGAAAGAAATTCTGGTTCCGCACCTGGGTTTGAAAGACGGTATTATTCAGCTAGTGTACGATCGCTGGCAGAACCGCAAACGCAAGCGGGAAGTCGAAGAATAAATAGGAAACCTGAGGAGAGCCGGGGCACTGCCCGGCTCTCCTCTATCCCCGAATAGACTTTGGCAAGCCTAACGTGCGGGCATAATGCGAGGGAGCATAATCATATACGCGTTCAAGCAGCCGATTTATATCTTCCAGAAACTCAAATTGAATATCGGGATGAAGTTTCCCGAATTTCTTATAAATCGCATCGGTTCGTTTGGCTATGTATTCTGCCAGGCCGTCTGTTTTTGAAGAATAGTTTTGAATAAATGGCAATTGTTGCTCAAAACACTGATTTAACAGATAAAGCACTAATTCCACTTCTCCGTAAGTATCCTTCGTAATTTTAACGTGATGGGTAATGCCTGAGTGGATACTTCGCATATCCATCATTAACCAACCGGACGATTCTGGACTGAGTTTATATAAACGATCAATCTGAGCGATGATAGCCTGTCGGCGTTCATTGAGCGTTTCTCCGCCTTCAATTAATTTAAATTCAAGCTGTTCTTGCAGGTCGTTGTGTTTGCCAATTAACCGCAGGAGCAACTTGTCTTTTTCTTCCCGAGGCATCGCCAAAATAGCGGCTTTAAGGTTTTTAGTAAGTGCCATGGAAGTTGGGTTGTTTCATAAGTTATACCCCTGATTTATAAAGCATATCAGATAATTTAGCTTTCAATTGTCTGACTATTAGTAATTTACATTATGTTTCGTGCAATGAAGCTCGCTTTGTTTATACCAATAGAATGTGGTTAATGGGAATAAGATTGACATTGTATTTTTCAACGATAAGGCTCATGATGGGGTCTTTCATGATTTTATGAATCATACGCTGTGTCTGAAATTCATTTTCACCTAAAATCATCTGATCAGTTAGTTTCAAATGCACAACGGCAAAGAAAAAGCCCCCCACTACGTAAGGGCCAAAGGGAGTGGTAGGCATATCAAAAGAGCTGCCCGTCATGGTAAATAGTGTATTGGGCAAATACCCAACATCAGATTTCATTCCCTTATATGACAAATACCATCGGGCGGCGGCAGCTCGGGCAGGTTCTGTATTGGGCATGGAAATAAGCCCTGCTAATGGTTTTTGTTTTTTTGACTGATTGGCCAGAACTTCTTTGATTGAAGCGTCTGTTTTAAGTTTATGACGAATGAATCTCTGCACTTCATCCCAGAACGGAGCCTTAGGCTCACCACTATCTACCCGAATCAGGGAATGAATGGAATAATCCAGAATACCAGCGGTAATCTGAATATTAAGTGTAGTCAGGTCTGGATCATCATTAATGGCATCTTCCAGAATACGGCGTTGTTTACGAGGATGAGTACGTAGCAGATCGATACTGCGAATCCAGTCGCCAGCGAGATAACCCTCGTAAGCGTATACTTCACGAAGCATCCAGCGAATATCTTCTTCATTTATAATTTGTCGGCTTTTATCATGAACCGTTATGACGGGTTGTTCGGTCATTAGCAGTTGTTCGATACCAACACTGAGATTAGACGCTCCGAGCATACCGCAGTTCAGCGTAGAGCCTTCTACTATGTGCAGATCATGAACGTGTGCAATGTATTCGTGCGAGGAATCAGGAGTTAGATGCCCGTGCGACTGGATATGTACGAAATAGCGGGTAGGAATGTCAAAGCGGGAGGTACGAAGATGATTTTCAATCAACCGCTTCACATCCATAAAAACATCCGGTGAAACAAAAGACCCCGCTGATCGGATTACGTGCACCTCTACTTCAATGCTTTCTTCATTACGGAAGCGATTAATGGTTTGACTAACCGCATCCAGTTGAAGCGGACTGAGGTCACGGGCGTCGGCACATCCAATAAGAATGTGTAATTCCTGAGAGGTGATATTGTTCATGGTGGGATTGCAGTTAATGCAGAGGACAAAAAAACAAGAAATCCTGCAATCCCACCAGAAAATTAAGACAAAGTAGCCGTAAGCGAGACTTCCGCGTTTAGCAGTTTAGAAATTGGGCAGTTGGCTTTGGCTCCTGCAGCAATCTCCTGAAACTGTTCTTCTGACAAATTGGGGATCTTCGCGGTTAGGTCGATATGGCTGGAAGTTACTTCTCCTTTTGAGGGGTCCAAGGTAACGGTTGCTGTTGCATTGAGCTCGTCAGCAGTGAAGCCCGCAGCATTTAAATCAAAGCTAAGTTTCATCGCGAAACAACCTGCATGAGCGGCAGCAATCAGTTCTTCCGGGTTTGTCCCGATGCCATCGGCAAAGCGTGTATTAAATGAATACTGGGTTTCATCAAGAACCGTACTCGCAGTAGTAAGCGTACCCGAACCTTCTTTACCAGTGCCTTTCCAGACGGCTGTAGCATTACGTTTGATCATAACTAAATAAGTGATAAGGTTAAAAAATTCTCGAAAGATAAGGGCAAAAGAATTATTCCCGGAGCAGTATTTAAGCTATTCTTTGTCAAAAAACAATATTGATTATTTTGAGCTTAGGGATAAATTCACACTGCCTTTATAGTGTCAACTTTTTGAAGGATCAAAAGAAAAAGAAACATCGATTTGATCAGTGTTTCTACTATCAAAACCCTAAACGAGTTAGCTTATTTGGTCCGCTCAATGGTAAACTGAACCAGATTTCGCAAAGAAGCCAGGTAAATACTTCCCGGAAATTCGGCTAGAATGGCATTAGCCTCGTCCACATACTTCTTCATCACTTCCGTAGCATACTGAATACCGCCTGATTGCTTCACAAAAGCAATGACTTCAGCCACTTTCTTCGGATTTTCCGAATCGTTTTTGATGATATTAATAATGTTACGCTTAGTGAACCAGTCGGCTGTTGAAAGAGCGTAAATCAGGGGCAAGGTCATTTTTTTTTCTTTAATGTCGATTCCTACGGGTTTACCAATTTCGGCATCTCCATAATCAAAGAGGTCATCTTTAATCTGAAAGGCAATCCCTACTTTCTCACCGAATAACCGCATCCGTTCTACTACTTCCATCGTACGACCTACGGAACGAGCTCCAACGGCACAACAGGATGCGATAAGGGTAGCTGTTTTCTGGCGGATAATCTCAAAATAGATTTCTTCAGTAATGTCCAGTCGCCGAGCTTTTTCAATCTGCATTAATTCCCCTTCCGACATTTCCTTAACGGCTCTATTGATCAGCTTCAGAAAATCAAAATCTTCATTATCAACGGCCAGGAACAAGCTTCTGGAGAGCAAATAGTCTCCAACCAATACGGCAATTTTATTTTTCCAGAGAGCATTCACGGAGAAGAATCCACGGCGGTAGTTCGAATCATCCACTACATCATCATGAACAAGGGTTGCGGTATGAATTAATTCAATCAGAGAAGCTCCACGATAGGTAGAATCATTGATGGTACCGCAGGTGCCAGCAGAGAGAAAGACAAACATTGGTCTGATTTGTTTGCCTTTTCGCCGAACAATATAGTTCATGATTTGATCCAGCAACATCACGTCGCTTTTCATGAATTCCCTGAACTTTCCCTCGAAGGCCTTCATTTCGGCATCAATCGGGGCTTGTATTTGTTGTATCGAAAGACTCATTTGGGATGATCGGTACTCAGTGATAACACACTGATCTGAAATTTTTGTTCAGATCTCCATTTTTTTATCACTGAACACAGGAATCGTTGGCAAGTTTACGAAGGATTGCGGTTGGGTAGGTAACTTTGCTTGCAAAAGTTATATAGCTAGGGGTAATTCCCCGCTATGTTAGTACCCCAAAGAGAAATTTCTATGAAATTATTTTTTCGCCAGGTAGGTGAGTCTGGCCCTGCAATCGTGATTTTACACGGCGTTTTTGGGTCGGCTGATAACTGGCTTACCACAGGAAAACAACTGGCAGAACAGGGCTATCGAGTTTTTATGATTGACCAGCGAAACCATGGCCGCTCCCCCTGGAGTGATGAATTTGGTTATGTTGAGATGGCTAATGATCTGAAGGAATTTCTGGAAGAACAGCACCTGACAAACCCCATTCTGATTGGCCATTCCATGGGTGGAAAAACAGTTATGCAGTTTGCCATGTCGTATCCCAAGGCTTATCAAAAAATGGTTGTTGTAGATATTGCACCCCGCTTTTACCCCATCCACCATGACCGGATTTTACGAGGAATGAACCTGATGCCCTTGAATAGCCTGAAGAGCCGCCAGGAAGCAGATGAGTTTTTTTCGGCTTATGAAGATAACCCGGGAACACGTTCGTTCATTCTGAAAAATCTGGCTCGTGCGGAAAGTGGAGGGTTTACCTGGCGAATTAATTTACCCGTATTAACCCGTGAAATTGAAATTGTTGGAGGAGAATTAATGGGGGTAAAACCAACGGATAAGCCTGTTTTATTTTTACGGGGAGGGTTGTCAACGTACATTACCAAAGAAGACGAAGCCGAAATACACCGCATTTTCACAAATGCGAAGATCGAAACCATTGAAGGGGCGGGTCACTGGGTCCAGGCCGATCAGCCTGCCGCTTTTCTGAAGGCCGTTCTTTCATTTGTTTAACCTCTATGGCAACCTTATTTCTAATCCCTACGGTTCTGGCCCCTGATACGGCTTTTCAGGTTCTGGTTCCGCAAGTACGGGAAGTAATTATTCAAACAGATGTATTCTTTGCCGAAAATTTACGGACGACTCGTCGGTTCATTTCAGAATTAAAGACAGGAAAAAAAATTGAAGATCTGACCTTCTTTGAGCTCACAAAAGATACTCCGGCATCTGAAACGCAGAAACAGATTCAGGAGCTGGTTCAAAAAGGGCTGGACGTTGGAGTTATTTCGGAGGCAGGATGCCCTGGTATTGCCGACCCCGGAGCAGTTGCTGTTCGGTTTGCTCACGAGTATGGTATGAAGGTAGTGCCGCTGGTAGGGCCTTCTTCGATTCTGCTGACTCTAATGGGATCGGGCTTCAATGGTCAGTCTTTTGCCTTTTTAGGGTATTTGCCCATCGAGAAACAGGAACGGCAGCGGCGTATTCAGCAAATTGAAAAGACAGCCTTAACCGGCCAAACGCAATTGTTCATGGAAACACCCTACCGAAACAATGCCTTGCTGGATGATCTGTTACGAATTTGCCGACCGGATTCGAGGCTTTGTATTGGTTCCAATCTAACGAGTGAAGAAGAGAGTGTTCATACCCGGACGATTTGGCAGTGGCAGCAGCAAAAACCCGATTTACATAAAAAACCAACCATCTTTGCCCTGGGTATTTAAACGGCAGAGCCACCATTAGCTGGCATCTTTATAAACTGAAATTAGTACGTATATGCTTTACTTGCAGGTATTTACTTTTAACGCATTCCAGGAAAATACGTATGTGTTATGGGATGATACAAAAGAAGCTGTGATTATTGATCCGGGCTGCTCTGATCGTCAGGAACGCGAAGAACTAAAGGAGTTTATCGCTGAAGAAGACCTGAAGGTAGTTAAGTTACTCAATACGCATGCCCACGTTGATCACGTATTGGGCAATGCCTTTGTTGTGCGTACTTACGGCGTAAAATTACATCTTCATCCATCGGATTTGCCTGTGTTAAAGTCCGTTGCTGTACGAGCTTCTTCATACCGTATTTTCGATTATGAAGAAGTAGAACCCGAAGTTTGGCTGGAAGAAGGTGTTCCGGTTACATTTGGTAATACTACCCTCGAAGTGTTACACGTACCGGGGCATGCTCCGGGGCATGTTGCGTTTATCAATCGGGAATCGAACCTGTGTATTAGCGGGGATGTCCTGTTTTTTAATAGTATTGGCCGATGGGATTTTCCACTTTGTGACTTTAATGATCTAATCAGTAGTATTAAAAACAAACTATTTCCGCTTGGCGATGAAATGGAAGTTTTCCCGGGTCACGGGCAGCCCACAACGATTGGCCGTGAACGTCAGGAAAATCCATTCGTAGGAGCCAAAGGACAATATGCATAGTTTTTAATGATAACTATAAAATAAAAACAGGTTTCAGGCATTGTCGTCTGAAGCCTGAAAATCGAAGACTGAATTGAAATTACTAAAGCATTTACCGAACGCCATGACCTGCTGCAATCTGCTTTGTGGATGCGTGGGGATTTCGGCGGCTTTTAATAATGACCTGTTGCTTTCCTCGTATCTGATTGCGATTGCAGGTATTTTTGATTTTTTCGATGGCTTTGTGGCCCGTTTAGTGAAAGCTAGCTCTGCCATTGGTAAAGAGCTGGACTCACTGGCCGATATGGTTACTTTTGGCGTGTTACCCTCTATCATTGTATACCATCTCATTCTGGAAAGCGTCCCTGATTTTTCCAGTATATGGAAATGTTATTTTGCCTTTGTGATTGCCGTTTTTTCAGCTTTACGATTAGCAAAATTTAATATCGACGAACGTCAGTCTTCCGGATTCATTGGGCTACCAACCCCTGCCAATGCCTTGCTTATTGCTTCCATTCCCGTTATTCTTCGGCAACATGAAAACTGGGAGCCCTATGTATTGAATGCGAATTACTTAATCATTTTTAGCTTCGTGATGTCTTTTTTATTAGTGATGGAAGTACCTTTATTCGCCCTGAAATTCAAGGGTTTTGGCTGGAAAGAGAATGAAGTAAAGTATAGCTTTATTGGTATTTCGGCTCTTCTGGTGATCTTGTTGAACTTCGCTGCTGTACCACTTATTATTCTACTATACATTCTGCTGTCATTGGTGAATAACAGAAACCAGTAGAGAAGTCGGATTCACTTAACCTGGCAGCATTTAAACCATCAATACCTCTGTCGTTTCCATCTGTTTATTTGCTGATATCTGTTTGGAAGATGGATAAGTACTAACCGCAGCGGATTGCTCAAACCCACCAACCGAAAACGTTAAACCGAAAACGGATTCAGAGCAAACCCATACTAATCATCCAGTTCTTCAGCCGGTCCATCCACTTGTCGGGAGTGGTTTTATTATTCATACCAAAGCCATGGCCACCTTTGGGGTAAAT
>JASGGE010000098.1:0-15367 GCA_047605205.1 Siphonobacter sp. | reverse complement strand
AGCTACTCCCGCTTTTGATGCTGCAATAATACGCAATTCGGAGCTTGCGTGGAGGAGAGATTGCAAAGATATTTTCATGCTTTAGCAAATCCTTTACCTAATCAGTTACCGATTCGGGTTCTTTCTTCCTGATTCATACGGTCTTTCCGTTGGCTTCCGGTCAGTTTGAATGCATTAGCTTCACAATCGGGGAAAAACGAAAAGCAGAATACAAAGAATCCATAACCCGATGGGCATAAATGCTACGTGGTCTTCTCGGGTCAATTGAAGGGAGCGAAATCTACATTCGCTCCCATCGGATTCCGATCAGTCGTAATTATCGGGATGAAGTCCTGAATAAGGTATTAACCGATAAACTTTGGAAGAATTAATTCTCCCGAATGTCCATTAAGATTCGCCAGTCTTTAGGTAAATAATTATTCAGTCGATTCGGAAGCACTTTGGCCCAGCCAAGGCCGTGACCTTCGTACGTAACCAGATGCCAGCCTTTTCCGGTCGAGTCATATTCAAAATCTTCCCGTTTCAGGTAACGTAGGGCGGCTTCGCGGTCTACTTCCAGTTGCGGAATAGCAGAGTCTAGTACAAGGCTTAAGGCTAACTCGTGGTCGGGGATTAAATCTTTGCCCGCAGCTTTACCCAAACGCACGCCTGCTTTGCGTAAATAAAGTTGTTGACTGATGGCATCGAAATCGGCTCGATGTTCGGGTTGTAAGAGAAAGTAATCCCCATTTTTTTCTACCCAGTCAAACGATTCAATCTCTTCTACCCAGGGCTTAAATAACAATGCTTCCCGTTTATACTGCCTGGATGGTTTGCCCGTACGATAGCGAAAATCAGGCTGAGCCTCTTTTTTACGGAAAGCGGCGATAAAAAAACCTTCCCCCTGTATTTTATCAGGCCAGAAGCGATAACCACAGTTTCCTTTTTCGGTTTGTACTTCTGAGATAACCTGATTGCCAGACTTATCCAAGGCTAGAGAGGTAACCTCAAATTCTTCACTTAGCCAGTCGAGGATTGCTTCATTTTCCTGAGGCGAATACGAACAGGTCGAATAGATTAAGATGCCGTCTTCTTTCAGACTGGGCCAGACATCGGCCAGAATGCGTTGCTGGCGTTGTGAGCAGAGAGCTACGTTATCGAGCGACCATTCCTGCAAGGCTGCCGGATCTTTCCGAAATAACCCAGAGCCGGAACAGGGAGCATCAATAACAATTACATCAAAAAAGCCCGGTAATCGCTGAAAATCTTTCGGATCATTATTGGTAACAAAACTATTAACCCGCCCCCATTTGGTCATATTATCGGTTAACACACCGGAACGCGGGCGAATTACTTCATTTGAAACCAGTAAAGAATCTTCACTTAACAGGCTTGAAATTAAGGTACTTTTACCGCCTGGTGCCGCACATAAATCCAGCACTCGTAGTCCATTGTTCTGTATATACTGCCGGAATACTCGTTCCACAAACATGGAACTGGCTTCCTGTACATAATAAGAACCAGCATGAAAAAAAGGATCAAGTGTGAAAATAGGTCGCTCGGAAAGATAATACCCATATTCCGACCAGGGCACAGGATTATTAGAATGGGGAACTAACGCGTTTTTAAACGGATTTAACCGAATGGATACCTGAGCAACCTGCTCGTGAGCAGCCAGAAAAGCAGATTCATCAAAACCTGCCTGCCCGCGAAGGGAGGCTACCAGGGAATCAGGAAGTTGCATAAGCCAGAGAAAACAAACCTTTCATCAAAATTTAACAAATCTAATACCCAACGGATTTGACTTTCCCGAAAGATTCATCTAATTTGGCTTCAACCCGAAAAAAGGCTATTGGGCTTTTTGAACCTTTCAAAGAAAAAATGCTTTATTTTGCCTCAACGATTGTCTAAAAACGGGAAATGAACTATCAAATTAAACAAGAAGACGGCTACCAGTTTATCGACGAAGGACAAGGCGACATCGTGATGATGCTTCACGGTCTGTTTGGTGCTTTGTCAAACTGGGATTCAGTCGTTCAAACCTTTAAAGGAAAGTATCGGGTCATTATCCCGCTGATGCCTGTGTATGAAATGCCGCCCCGTGAAGCCGGAGTAGAGGGCTTAACGGCATTTGTTGAAAAATTTGTGAATGATAGGCTGCTTACGGATTTAACCCTGGTGGGAAATTCTCTGGGGGGGCACATCGCCTTGTTATATACTATTAAAAACCCTGGTAATGTTAAGCGGCTGGTATTAACGGGTAGTTCGGGCTTGTTTGAAAATGCTATGGGTGGAAGTTATCCGAAGCGGGGTAGTTATGAATACATCCGCGAACGGGTGTCTTATACTTTCTACGATCCGAATGTAGCAACGCCTGAGCTTATCGAAGAATGCTTTGAGATTACCAACAGCATTCCGAAATGCATGAGCATTGTACAGATTGCCAAGTCAGCTCAGCGTAATAATGTTAGTAAAGATTTACCACAAATTCAGGTTCCTACGCTATTGATCTGGGGTTTAAACGACACGATTACACCGCCAACAGTGGCACACGAATTTAACCGGCTTATTCCAAACTCAGAGTTATGGTTTATTGATAAATGTTGTCATGCCCCCATGATGGAGCACCCTGATACGTTTAATCAGTTACTGGCAGGATTTTTGGAGCGAACCAAAGAAGTGATGTTGGTTGAGCAGTAAACTTTTGCCTTTTTCCCCTGTCTAATTTTAGGAAAGTACGCTAGTAAAAGGAGGAACAACATATGCTCGCTGACGAACTCATCGATCCCCTGTTGCCTACGCTCCGACCTACTGATACGGTTGGGCAGGCCATTGACTGGATGCAGGAATTCCGCATCCCACAGTTAGTTTTGGCTAACGGCGAGCACTATTCAGGACTTTTATCAGAAGACCGTTTATTGAGTGTCGACGAAGAAAGCTTGCTGGAAGAACTCGAGCCTGAGCACTCAGGCGTTTCGGTGCAGCCTGATCAGCATATGTATGATTTATTACGAATGGCTCAGCTATACCGACTGGACGTCCTGCCGGTAGTGGATGAAGAACAGCGGTATACAGGTTCTATTGCGGTTACCGAGTTGCTGAAACGGTTTGCGGAAGATCTCGGAACGCAGGAAGAAGGAGCAATTCTGGTGCTGGAAATGGATGACCGTGATTATTCGATGAGCGAAGTAAGCCGTTTGGTAGAATCAAATGATGTGAAAATTATTAGTAGTTACTTTAAAACAGGTGATTACGAAACCGAGCGACCAGGGTTATTAACCTTGAAGCTAAATCGTCGGGATATTAAAGCAGTGGTTGCAACATTCGAACGGTATAGCTATGTTATTAACGCTGTCTTTACTTCCGAACCGCTGGATACGACTGATCGTGAACGATTAGATTTGTTACTTCGATACCTGAATATATAATGAGTAGTTATTGCCTACAAAAGGCCTTCTCTCCACAGAGAAGGCCTTTTGTATTATTAGGAGCGGTTTTTTCGTAGATTATGAATAGAAACGATCTGGCCCTGGATTTGCCGCAGGACTCCATATCTATTCAACTGAAATTTGCGGTTACAAAAGGAGCCAGTAACCGGTTGGTGGCAATTGAAACACTACATTATTTTACCTCCGTAATATCCAGCTGCTGAATCAGGGCTGGGCTTTCGGGTGTCAACGTGAAAAAAATCTGTAATTTCCCATTAGTGCCTTCAATGAAGAAAGTACCCCGTAACTGGTTTTCAGGAATAAGGGGGGTGATGTTCTGAATGGTTCCAATCTTTTTCAGGAGTTCCTGGGTGTCTTTCTTACGCAGCTCCCGCGAGCGATCCGGGAAGAAATTCTCGGCAAAAATGGGCGTGGTAATATCCCAGTTTTTAATAATGGCAACTAGTTCATCTTTACGTTTGGCCAGGATGACCGACACTGGTAACTCCCTGGGTTTTAAGCCTGCCATTGTAATGAGCGTATCCAGAGCCAGCCAGTTCGCATTTCCTAAAGAAGAATAGGTCAGGTTAGCATACGCAATAACCCCAATCCCATATTCAGGCAAAATGTACCACTGACTACCATAACCGGGTAAGCCGCCACTATGCGTAATACCAACCCGACCGTTTAGTTCACTTACCCAGCGTAAGCCATATGCATAAGCCGAAGCCGATGGGCCCGTAGCTCCGTTTGGATATTTACGATTAGGAACCAAGCCACTAAAGTTCCAGGGATGTTGCATTTCCCGAACTGAACTACGTTTTACGGGGCCTGATTCCCGATCATCACGAGGTGGCCAGGCAGCCAGATGAACGGCAACGTATTTACTGAAATCGTCAATGGAGGTAATCAGGCCACCCATTGCCCCGTGACTTCCATCGTGTAAGGGAATTTCCTCTTTCCATTTTCCTTCTTCCCAACGGTACCCATGTGCCCACAGATTCGCCGGAGCCTTCGTATATTCCCAGATGGTGTTGGTCATGCCTAAAGGCTGAAAAATAGTTTCGTTGATATATTGCTGATAAGGTTTTTTCGAAACTACGGTGATAATCCGGCCCAGCATGGCAAACCCCAGATTGCTATATTCATACACAAGGCCGGGAGCGTTTGAGTATGAAAGGCCATTCGCAATAAAATCCAACAGTTCCTGATCGGTATCGGCTAACTGGCGGTCGCCATAAGGATTATCTTCGGGTAAACCCGTGGCGTGGGTCAGCAAATGCCGAATGGTGATGAGAGGGGAATCTTTGGTAAGGCCGGGGGACTTTTTAAGCTGTGGAATATACTTCTCTACGGGATCATCTAACTGCAATTTCCCTTCGTCGCGTAGCTTCAGAATCGCCATAGCCGTAATACTTTTGGTCATTGAAGCAATCCGGAAAAGTGACTGAGAAGTGACCGGTGTCTTCTTTTCCAGATCGGTATAGCCAAATCCTTTCGAATAGATCAGCTTCCCGTCTACCACTACGCCAAAGGCTAAACCCGGAAAATGGCTATTTTCAAATTGATTTTTATAAATGTTTTCAATAACAGGAATGACCTTTTCGATTTTCTGAAGGCGGCCGGGATCGGTAAAAACAGGTGGCAGATATTGGGCCTGAGCTTGTAGAAAAGCTCCGAGTATACCTAAAAGCAGAAAAAGTGTTTTCATACGGGAATGAATTGAAGGAAGAATACCGTTTGTACAAAGTTTCTAACAATGATACAGTATACTTGGTATCTTTAAAAATAGATTTTACGTAGGATATTCACGCAAACCAGACGAACTCCACCGCAGTCTCTAATTTCGTTGAATTTCCGGACATTTCGTGTCTAGCCCAGAACACAGCTTAATTTATAAGTATTATCATCAACCAAACACTTTTCTCCCTGATGAAAACACTTTTCCTTTTGGCAGGAATAGGTCTGCTTACGAGTGCGGGGCTGATGGCCCAGGCTCCCGCAAGCACCTACAATGCGAATACGCGTTTTGAGCAGTTGGGCACGCTTTTACCTACCCCCACAACCACACGAACTGCTTCTGGTGCTCCGGGTAAAGCATACTGGCAGCAACGGGCTGATTATGATATTAAAGTAGAACTGGACGATGCCCACCAGAAAATTACGGGCTTTGAAACAGTAACCTACCATAACGACTCGCCAGATGTATTGCCCTACATCTGGCTTCAGGTGGAGCAAAATCGGTTTCGGGCCGATGCCGCAGCGGGGCGAGCCAGCATGAGTGCCGGTATTTCTGAAAATGGGATGAGTGCCGCCGAATTAACCCGCCTGGTAAATGCCAACCCTAAAGCTTATGGCTATACTATTCATGCGGTGAAGGATGTCACCTCGGGCAAAGATCTGAAATTTACAGTTAATGAAACCATGATGCGGGTCGATCTGGCTCAGCCCGTTAGGCCCGGTCAGAGCGTTGTTTTTTCAGTAGCCTGGGATTTCCTGATTCCGGCACAGGGACGTTGTAACTACAAGTATTACCCTGCCGATGGCAACTATGCTTACTATATCGCTCAGTGGTTCCCACGGTTAGCGGCTTATGATGATGTAGACGGCTGGAAACATAAGCAATTCATGGGAGCCGGTGAGTTTACACTCATCTTCGGAAATTATAAAGTAGCCATTACCGTACCCGAAGGGCACGTAGTAGCAGCCACTGGTGAATTACAAAACAGTAAGGAGGTATTAAGCCCAACCCAACTAAACCGCTGGGAAGAGGTCAGGAATAGCTACAAAACTCCGGTGCTGATGGTAACGCAGGAAGAAGCCATCGACTCTGAGCAAAATAATAAAACTACAGGCAAGAAAACCTGGATTTTTAAAGCCGATAACGTTCGTGACTTTACATTTGCCAGCAGTCGCCGGTTTATTTGGGATGCTATGAATGTAGACATCAACGGTAAGAAATCCATGGCGATGTCTTATTACCCAAAAGAATCCAATCCGCTTTGGGGGCAGTTTTCAACGCAGGCTGTAGCTCACACCCTTCGTAGTTACGGAGCACGGACTATTCCTTACCCATATCCAGTGGCTATTTCCGTAAATAGTGGAGCTCCCCGCGGCGGGATGGAATACCCCATGATAAGCTTCAACGGTGGCTTGTGCGAGGCGGATGGGACTTACGACGAATCGATGAAATTCAGTACCATTGGTGTAATTATTCATGAAGTCGGGCATAACTTCTTTCCCATGATTGTCAATTCAGACGAGCGTCAGTGGGCCTGGATGGACGAAGGGATTAACAGTTTTTGCGAGTATCTGGCCGAACAGGAGTGGGATCGTAATTTTCCCAGTAGTTATGGAGAACCTCAGCAAATTGTGCCCTATATGAAGTCGGCGGCTAATACACAGGTGCCCATTATGAGTTCTTCCGATAATATCATGCAGTACGGGGCCAATGCCTATTCCAAGCCGGCAATTGGTTTGAATATCCTGCGGGAAACGATTATGGGTCGTGAATTGTTCGATTATGCTTTTAAAGAATATGCTCGTCGCTGGGCGTTCAAATCACCGACACCCGCAGACTTTTTCCGGACAATGGAAGATGCCTCTGGTGTTGATCTGGACTGGTTCTGGAAAGGCTGGTTTTATACGGTAGAGCCTGCTGACCAGAATCTGGCAGAAGTAAAATGGTATGCGATCAGTTCTATGGATCCAGCTGTGCAGAAAGCGGCTCAGAAAGAAAAAGACGCTAAATCTCGCCAGACTATGGCCGTAGAACGTAACAAGACGGATATCAAACAAACGGTTGTGGAGGCAAATCCGGCCATGAATGATTTCTACAACAATTATGATCGGTATGCCGCTACAGATGCTGAGAAAAAGAAATACACTGATTTTCTGGCGGGGTTAACAGAAGACGAAAAGAAACTTTACGAATCAGGAAAGAACTTCTATACCCTTGTTATTCAGAACAAAGGTGGGCTGGTGATGCCCGTGATTGTAAAGGCTGACTATGAGGATGGAACCAGCGAGGTATTTCGCTATCCAGCTGAAATCTGGCGGATGAATGATAAACAAATTCAGAAGGTTATTCCGACGGACAAGAAAGTAAAACAATGGACGCTCGATCCTTTCTTTGAAATCGCGGATATTGATACCGAAAACAATTCGTATCCGAAACAACCTGTCCAACCGACTCGCTTCCAAATGTTCAAGCAAAACGGCGGTGCTCGCCGGCCGGGAGAAGCAGGGTTGAATCCAATGCAGGAACAGAAAAAAGCTCAAAGCGGGGCTGTTGGCGGGCGGAATAGTAATTAATAATTCAGGCTAAGGAAGCCAAATCTGGCTTCCTTAGCCTGAGAGATATTGTCTGGAATTAGCTTGAAAAAGGTTTAAAAAGAGCGTTGAACCGAAAAACCTGCCTGGGCGATGCGTGATACTTTTAGTGAACAGCCCAAAACAGATACCTGGTTGTATATTAATGCTTGAAAAAGTAAAAAGAGCAGGGTAGATACGTTTGTTTTGTACTTTTTAGAAACCTTTCCTCCATGACTTATTCATTACTTAGTCGCCTGCTGAGGCTATATGTTTTCTTATGTACTCTTCCTGCTTTTGCCCAGCAGACTCTGAAAATTACGGGTAAGCTTCTGGATGCTCAGGCAAATACACCGCTGGTTTTTGCAACAGTTCGACTATTTAAATTGCCTGATAGTTCTTTTGTAAGTGGTACACTCACTACTGAAACGGGCACCTATGAGCTTACCGCTATAGCTGGACAATATTACATTCAGGGTGAATGTATCGGTTATAAATCAGGCAAAAGTACGAGTATCCGTCTTTCCGATACTTCTATTGATTTGGGAGAGTTAAAGCTTGGTACTGCGGCAAATACCTTAAATGAAGTAGTGGTTCAGGCGGAGAAAAGTACAATGGAGCTTACCCTCGACAAACGAATATTTAACGTAGGGAAAGATTTGGCAAATGCGGGCAGAACAGCCGCAGATATTCTTACCAACGTACCTTCTGTAGCGGTAGATGTAGACGGGAATGTTAGCTTGCGGGGAAGCAGTAGCGTTCGGATTCTGATTGATGGAAAACCCTCAGGGCTAGTAAGCATAAAAGGTGGAAGTGGTTTACAGAATTTACAGGGTAGTAGTATTGAACGGGTAGAAGTCATTACCAATCCATCTGCCCGGTATGAAGCTGAGGGTATGGGAGGAATTATCAATATCGTTTTAAAGAAAGAACGCAAAGAGGGCTTCAATGGCTCTTTTGATATTATTACGGGCTATCCAGCTAACTTTGGAGCCGCCGCGAATATTAATTATCGCCGAAAGAATCTAAACTTCTTCATTAACTATACTGCTTCATATCGTAATACACCAGGCCGAGGAACGCAGTATCAGGAGGTATACCGAAACGATAGTACGTTCATTACCAATCAAAGTTCAACGTATAATCTGAAGGGGATGAATAATAATGCCCGGGCTGGTATTGATTATTACTTCAATGAAAAGAATGTATTGACAGGTTCATACACCTGGCGAATTAGTAAAGGGAAACGGTTCTCAACCATTAACTACCTGGATTATCTGTTTACTACGGATAATCTAACAACTATTACCAGACGTACTCAGGATGAAACTGAAACGGAGCCTAATTCAGAATATGTGCTGAGTTATAAGAAAAGCTTTACACGACCTGGACATGAATTGACGGCCGATGTTCGCTTTCTGGATAACTGGGAAAGCTCCGATCAATACTTCAACCAGCATGTATTTAATCCAGATGGAACGGCGGTGTCTTCTACCTTACAGCACTCGCCAAATGACGAAACAGAAAAACAGTGGCTCTTTCAGGTAGATTATGTGCGGCCTTTTGGAAAAGACGGTAAGCTGGAAGGAGGGCTTCGAAGCAGCTTTCGGGATATGACCAACAATTACTCCGTAACCCAGCAAACAGAAACCGGTTGGGTGGATTTACCGGGTCTGACCAACGATTTTCTCTATCAGGAACGGATTCATGCCGCGTACGGAATTGTGGGAAATAAAGTGAAGAAGTTCTCCTATCAGATGGGCGTGCGAGCAGAATGGACGGACGTTACCACAACACTAAAGCAAACAAACGATGTTAACCCAAGGCACTATGCAAATCTGTTCCCGAGTGTACACGTTACGTATGATTTGCCCCATCAGCACGCCTTACAACTCAGTTATAGCCGAAGAGTACGCCGGCCACAGTATAATGATCTGAGTCCGTTTATGACCTTCAGTGATAATCGGAATTTTTACAGTGGAAATCCTGACCTGAATCCGGAGTTTACGAATTCCTTTGAAATTGGGCACGTTAAATATGTAGAAAAAGGCTCGATTACTTCGTCAATCTATTATCGTCATACCGATGGGAAAATCATTCGAATTCGGCGGGTAGATGAAAATGGGTATTCAACAACCCGGCCTGAAAATCTGGCTACTGAAAATTCGTTCGGAGCTGAATTTACCGGTTCATATGCTCTGTACTCCTGGTGGAAGATGGACGGTAGTATGAATTTCTTCCGGGCAGTAACGAACGGCAGTAATCTGGACGCTAGTTATCAGAGTGACACCTATAGCTGGTTTGCCAGACTTCTGGCCCGGTTTACCGTTTTGAAAGGTACTGATGTTCAGTTACGTGGGAATTACGAAGCCCCGCAGAAAACGCCGCAGGGAAGTCGAGAGGCGATTGCTACGCTTGATTTGGCCATGAGTAAAGATATACTCAATAATAACGGCACGCTTACACTGAGCGTTGTGGATGTCTTTAACTCCCGGCGTTATCGTTCCATTACAGAGGGTTCTAACTTCTATACCGTCAGCAGTTCACAGGGGCGTTTGCGACAGATTAACCTGACGCTTAATTATCGCCTTCGTCAGGCGAAGAAGAAAACCAAAGAGATTGGCGAAGGAGAATTTTAGGGGCTTTCAGGTTTTTAATTATGAATAGCGTAGATAGCATTTTGGAGGCTGTCTACGCTATTTCAGTTTCCTAAAAATAAGAACTACTTTACCGGCATATAGCTGGCCTGAACCAAGTTTTGTAAAGACTTAAAGGGCTTGGCTGGATGTAAGTAGCCACCCAGAAATTTATAAATCTTCATCCGGATTTCGCGGGCGGCGAAACTGTCCAGTCGGTCAAATACATGGCCGCCTGGCATATCTTTATAAATTTCATACTCAAACTTTTTGCCGTCTGCTTTTAGCGATTTGATGAGGTGTTCTACCTCCAGCACGTTTACGTCTTCATCGTTCGTATTGGTATGAATCAGTAGCGGTGTTTGCAGTTTATGAGTATTCCAGGCTGGCGAACGTTTACGATATTCCTCGACATTTTCATCAGCAGATTTTCCTAAGTGATAATCTACGGAATAAATGTCCCGATATCCCTGATTTTTGTAACCCATGCGGGCAATCAAGTCGCTCACGGGCACGCCCGAATACGCAACTTTATAATGATCAGGATGGGCGAAAATATCCAGTAAGGTGATCATCCCACCGTGACTCCAACCCAAAATACCAACCCGGTCTTTATCAATAATATCATAATTTTTCAAGACATAGTCGCGGCTATAGTCTACATCTTCGACTTCCAGCCCACCGTAATCAATGAGCTGGTAAAAGCCCTGGCCGTAGCCACTACTGCCGCGGTATTCGGGTGCAACAATAACATACCCTTGTGCTATCAATTCCCGGACAACGTGAGCATAAGCCGTTTGAAAATTGCTATGCACGCCATCATGGGGCAAAACGAGCAGCGGATATTTTTTATTCAAATCAACATCTTTCGGAATAAAGACATAAGCCGAAAACTTAACGGGGTTTTTAGCTCCTTGCCCCGTTGGGTTTTTGATAACGGCTGGTGCTGGGCCGGTGATCAATACCTTGTCCATGAAAGCAATATCCCGGACGCGTTCGGACCACTCTAGGTCGTCAATGGCTTTATTAAGCTGATCAAAACTATGACGCATCCCTTCCAGTTGTTTTTGCAGGGATTGAACCTGCTCTTCCAGGGAAGGTTTATTCTGGGCTTGCCCGAAATGAATACTAGCCAGACTGAAAATAAGAATGAACGAAATACGGAAGAATAACATAAAACGAATGGAGGAATAAGTGTTGATTAAGGGAATAGATTACAGTTGGATTTCGTACGTCACTGTAAACCCAGTACTGAAAATTGTAAACGAAATGCTATTTCATCGTCATAATAGCTGCCATCGACTCTATGCCGTCCCAAAGGTTCTGGAGGCGTAAGTTTTCATTGGCAGCATGCTGGTTATTATCAGGATTAACAATGGGAACAATGATAATATTCTCCGTTTTCATTTGCGTAGAAATCAGATTTAAGGGCATCCCGGCTCCATACGTAGGTAATAAAACGATTGGTTCTTGTGAGGTTGCCTGAACAGCCTTGATAACCTGTTGGGCAATGGGTAGATCCATACGGGTACGATGGGCATTGCCGCCCCCATTACCGGTAACTTTCGCAATTTTTGGATATTTCGCCCGCTCTTCATCAGTTGGCTCTTTAAAGGTTACGTAGAAGCCTTGTTTGCGGATATGACGAATTACTTTTTCTCGTTGCCGATCGGCATCGTTTCCTAGCACCAGTCGCATACTGATCAGAGCAGTGGCAGAGGCCGGAATAGCATTCGCCGCCTGTTTGCCAATATTTCCGCTTTGCATTCCCAGAATATTGAAAGAGGTAACCGTGTTCAACTCGTCGATCGTTTTGCCATTACCATCAGGGCGAGCCAGGCCCACTTCTTTCTGGATTTTAGTGTCGACGTTGGGAATTTTGGCTAATGCCTCTTTTTCTAATGCCGATAAGGGCACAATGTCATCGTAGAAACCATCAATCGTTACGCGGCCGGTGCTGTCTTTCATGGTTGCCAGTAAAGAAGCTAACGTAAACGATGGGTCGGGGGCCCAGTTCCCATAGTGCCCGCTGTGCAGGGGTGTTTTTGTACCGTATACGGTTAACTCCATGCTAGATCCGCCCCGAACACCAAAAGAAATTTGTTTTCTGCCGGTTAAATGTACGGGGCCATCGTTGATAAGCCATAAATCGGCTTTAAGTAAGTCGGTATATTTCTGAAGTACTTCGCCCAAATGACGAGAGCCTGATTCTTCTTCTCCTTCAAAAATAAATTTCAGATTGACCGTTGGCTTCACTTTGGCTTCAACCAGAGCCTTGTAGGCATTGAGAATAGAGATTACTCCGGCTTTATCATCAGCACTAGCCCGTGCGTAAAGTCTCCATTCCGGATTGACGCTGCCCGTTGGTCTTGGCTGAAACGAACCACCTTTTTCAAAGGAATTTGACGCATAAGTCGGCTCAAAAGGTGGTTTTTTCCATTGACTTGGCACGACGGGCTGGCCGTCGTAATGAGCGTAAAAAATAATGGTTTGCGTAGCTCCGGGTGTGGTTACTTCCCCAAAAACTACTGGCGGTGCCCCTGCTGTTTTGGCAGTTAGAAGCTGGGTTTTAATACCCCGCTGTTGCATGATTTCGACCAGGAAATCGGCATTTTTTCGAATATTAACCGTATCAGTTACCACATTAGGTATAGACAAAAACTGTTCATATTCTTTCAAAAGCTCTTGCTCGTGAGCCTGCCGATACTGACGTACTTTTTGGATAGGGTCGGGAAGAATGAAGCTAAAAAATAGAAGTAAGCTCGCAATAAGAGATTTCATTAAAACTTTCGGGTTTTGAGGTTCTGTGCTTAACCGAACGGATATCTCCAACGCTAAACACAAAATCTGGTTATCGTTTTAAGAGGTCTTCGATTTTATGTACCTCACCGTTTTTAATGACGGTCTGTACATTTAGAATGTCTTTTATGCTGGTGAGTGGATCGCCGTTTACAATAACCATATCGGCGAGCTTACCAACTTCAACAGATCCCAGGTCTTTACTAACGCCGACAGTTTCAGCCGACCACAAAGTAGCCGAACGTAAAGCTTCGTAAGGAGTGAGGCCCGCTTCTACGAAACACTGAATTTCGGCGTGCAAACTGTACGCATAAGGAATAAAGGGGCTATCGGTTCCGGCCGTAACGTGAGCTCCGGCGGCAATTAAAGCCTTAATCGTTTTTAGGATATTGGTAAAATTAGCAACGTATCCAGGATTGATTTTGAGCATTTGAGCCGTACTGGCCTGATAAGCATTGGTATAATCTTCGGAATAGAAAGCTTTATACTGCTTATTTTCAAAGAATGCCGGATCTTTCTGGGCCATGTATGGAAAGCCACCTTGTAAAGAAGCCGTCGGGGTGATATTCATCTGTGACTTTGCCAGTAACTGAATAACGTCCTGATACGAATAATTAATTGCCGTAATTTTAGGTGAATAGCCCCTGCGGCTAGTGCCACCAATGTGCTCAACGGCGTCTACTTCATAACTCATCGCCGGAAAAATCTCGTGTGAAGAAACGGGCAAGCCGTGAGCATGGGCAAAATCTGTAATACGTCGTTGCATAAGGTCGGGCATCCGCACGTACGTCTTAATCATATCATATCCGAGCCGTTGCGAGCGTTCCAGCTCTAGCTCTAACTGTGCTCCCGACGAAACGGGCGTGGCTAGCCCGTAATAAATCCGGGATCCATCGGTAAGGCCACCTGTGAAGAACTGGCGTGGCCCACGACGAGCACCACTTGCCCAGGATTCTTTTCGTTCTAAGGCATCGTACGGATCAGCTCCGGGCTCCCGCAACGAAGTAATACCATACGATAACCATAACCGTCCCTGTTGCTCACCCAGCATGGCACTTTGGTGCGTGTGCATTTCAAAAAGACCCGGAATAACGGTTTGCTTCGAAGCATCAATGATAGTTCCGGCACGACCAGCTTTATGGGGTACAATTTCCTTAATCCGATGCCCTTCAACAATAATATCTACGTTGGTTTTATAGGTAGCCGAGCGGCCATCAAACAGTTTGCCGGCATGAATGACTACCTGGCCTACGGGCTGCTTGGGTTTCCAGGTAAACTCCATCGGGATCGTTTCAATGTGCCCATCGGATAGAAATACCTGTTTTAACGTATCTGTTGCCAGAAAGACAATACTCCTGGAGTCACCTGTCCAGCTGGGAACTTCAGCTAATTCGTTCGTTAAGCGTTTAGGAGGACCGATGAAGTTTCCGGTAAGATCAGTTGGAGCTACCCACAAAACCCCTTCCATGGTGTAAGTCATCATGGTGCCATCGGGTGACCAGACCGGGCCATTTTTTCCCCGCGTAGCCAGTGAACGCTCCGGAACGGGGGAAACAAAACGGTCGGGCTTACCTTCCAGCGAAACCAGTAAAATCTCGGTAACGCCTTCGCGGTAGCGGGATGAGTAGACATCCAAAGCGGAAAAGGCAACGGTTTTTCCATCAGTTGACCAGGTGGGCTGGCTCGGAACAAAGACAGATTCGTGTTTGGCAACATCTTTTCCAGTTGCTACTTCTACGATGTGCAGGGTTCCGCGTCCCCACATATTGCGTGGATCGCCTTCATAATAAGCAATCTTTGTTCCGTCAGGCGACCAGGTTGGGAAATTAATATCCTCCTTCAGGTTAGAGAGACAGCGTTCTTTTCCTGTCTTTATATCTCGAATCCACAAATCCATATTTCCGTTTCGGTCGGAGGCATAAGCTAACTGGGTGCCGTCTGGCGACCAGGCCGGATCTACGTCAATGGTAGCGTCTTTAAATAAGGCTACCGGTTTTTTTTCTCCTTTCGTCAAGAGGTAAATATCTCCTAGAGCGGCAAAGGCAATTTTCTTTCCATCGGGAGAAACAGTTGGCCCTTTGATTCCTTTTACAGCCTGAGGATGTTGGTTGTCAAAGTCATAGGCTTTGCGTTTGTAGTTACGTCTGGCGATGGTGAGGGTCGCCTGAAAAGGGATTTCTTGCGGGGCCGAGTTATCTGTTTTTCGCCGTTTGA
>JASGGE010000097.1:0-15400 GCA_047605205.1 Siphonobacter sp. | reverse complement strand
AAAAGGTACTGGCTGAAGCAGCGGGAAAAAAACCACGTCGATCTTATGATGGGCCGAACAAAATGAATACTTGGTCTATCTCGGTTAACGGAGGATTGAGTAAATTTTACGGAGACCTGCAAACCGGTGACTTTCTTCGAAAAGGGCCGGGAGAATCAACAACTTTTGCCGGAGGGGTTTCGATCAACAAACAACTATCTCACATCTTCGGAGTTTCTGCCAACTTCGGTTTTGGTAACTTAAGTGGAAGCAAAGACAAAATGGTTTATATTGATCAAACCGTTTCGGATCAGCTTTCATACGGGCCAAATTACTTTAAAGCAAATTTCCTGCAATGGAATGTTAATGCTGAAGCTAATATCAAATCACTTCTTTTTGGTACGCGTAAACTGCGTCGTCTTAAAGTAGATGTATTTGCGGGTATTGGCTATCTTTACTACAACACGGATGTATACGCAATCCGTAATTATTCTTATCTCAACTCAAGAGATGAAATTAAAAGCTACGTAGCAAACGAGCGTATTCGTTTCTCAAACGGTTCCAAAAGTTCTACAACCTCGGGTGATTGGGAAGGAAGCGGAACCACTTACAGCCGCGATTTAGTAATTCCTGTAGGTTTACGTTTCTTATATGAGTTATCTCCTCGTTTCGACATCGGGTTACGCTATACACTCAATAACACGTTCACTGAGAAACTAGACATGACTTTAGGCGGCTATGATAACTCATTACCTAGCGAATTGTTCTCCTCTTCTAATGGTTATAACAACTCCTTCAAGAGAGGCCCTTCTTCCTATGACAAGTATGCTACGTTTGCCGTGGAATTAACTTATAAATTAGGAAAGAAAGCTGCTAAAGTTACGAAAGATGGTAAGTACCCAACCGATAACGGACAACGGTATCACCTGCGTTGGACTGATCCTAAAGATCTGATTCCGGCTCCTTACAATCCAACGATTGATACTGCTCTGGCTCGTGTGAAAGCAATCATGCCTCCTCCAGTTGATCCACGTCTGTACACTGATTCTGACGGTGACGGTGTTGCTGATCTGTTCGATAAAGAACCAAACACGCCCGCTAACAGCATTGTATCTGGTGCTGGTGTAGCAATGAATCTGGCGGATCTTCTGAAACCTTATGTTGACAAGAAGATTCCAAAAGATATCTGTACACAAATCTTTGGTAACGTAGAATTCAAAACCGATCAGGCAACTATCCTGCCAGCTGCCAAGAAAGTGCTGGATGATCTGGTTGGCTTCCTGAACCAAGCTAGCGAGTGCCGCATTGTTGTAGTAGGAAACACTGACCGCCGTGAGTCTGATGCGTACAATATGCGTCTTTCCCAACGTCGTGCAATGGCAGTGAAGAAATATCTGATCAAAGCTGGCCTGAAAGATCCAAGCCGTATCCTGATGGAGTGGTATGGTGAGTTTAGGCCCAAAGCTACTAATGCTACCAAAGAAGGTATGCAGGAAAATCGTCGCGTTGAGCTTCGTGTTCTTCCAGGTAACAACTGGAAAAATTATCCTGGTAATTAATCTAATAAAGGCTTAGCATTTTCAGGGTTTTGGGTTTGGTAATTACCAAATTCAAAACCCTGAATTTTTGATATATCCCTATAAATTTCGTTTACGAACTAAAATAACTTAAAGCCCTGAACCTAAAACTCAAAACTAACTCTTATCTTTGCGTTCCAATTCGGAAACCGGGGGACGGGTTCCCCCATAAAGCCCAAAAAAATGGTAAAAATTCGCTTGGCCCGTCGTGGTCGCAAGAAAATGGCTATGTACGACATCGTTGTTGCTGATGCTCGTGCCCCACGTGACGGCCGTTTTATTGAAAAGTTAGGAACCTACAACCCTAACACCCAGCCTGCTACTATCTTATTAAACGAAACGAGTGCTGTTCAATGGTTATTGAATGGTGCCCAACCTACTGATACGGCTCGTGCAATTCTTTCTTATAAAGGATTGATGCTGAAAAAACACTTACAGGTGGGTGTTAACAAAGGTGCAATTTCTCAGGAACAAGCTGATGAGAAATTTGCTAGCTGGAAACAAACAAAAGAAACTCAGGTTGCAGCGGCTGTTGAAGGTTATGCAGATAAGAAAGCAGACGCCAAGAAAGTCCGCCTGGAAGCTGAATCGAAGGTTAATACTGCTCGTGCTGAAGCATTAGCTAAGAAAAATGCTCCCGTTGTAGAAGAAGAAGCTCCTGCCGCTGAAGTAGAAGCTCCTGCTGCTGAAGGTGAGGCTTCTGCTGAAGCAGCTGAATAATTTCCTTTTACCGAAGGGATTGAACAAGTCTGGCGGAGCATTCCGGCGGACTTGTTCGTTTTTAAGCTTTTCGCTTTTTTAGAAGCAAATAGCCTACAGATATGACAAAAGAAGATTGTTACGAATTAGGGCGAATTACGCGGGTGCATGGCTTAAAGGGCGAAGTACAACTGCTATTCGAAGTAGATGATCCGGGTGAATACGAACTGCTGGACAGTTTATTGATTGAGCAAAAAGGCCAGTTGATTCCGTTTTTCATTGAACATCTTAACATTCAGAATACCCGAATCATTGCCAAATTCGAAGAAGTTGACAACTTAGATCAGGCAGCGGCATTGGTAGGGGCTAAACTCTGGCTTACACTTGATAATCTGCCGGAGTTAGAAGAGGATCAGTTTTATTTTCATGATGTTATTGGCTATCAGGTAATAGACCAGGAACAAGGCCCCTTAGGTACGGTTCGAGAATTTGCCTCTTTTGCGAATCAAACCCTGCTGGTAATGGATTATCAGGGCAAGGAAGTACTCATTCCGGTCATTAATCAGATGATTGGTGGAGCTGACCATACCAGAAAAACCTTACAGGTTAACTTACCAGAAGGTTTACTCGATATTTACTTAAGTGAAGCTAAAGATGCTGGTGAGGAAGAAGAATAGTTTTGAAGAGATGACTCTTAATCACAAACTATTCATTCTCATACCCTTTGACTGAGTGATTAAACAACATTAGATTGAAGATCATATATTGATCATCAGCATACGATTCGATCTATTATTCTATCATTCACTAATTTGTTCATTTACTTATGCGTCTGGATATTATCTCGGCAGTACCCGAATTACTGGATAGTTTTTTTCAAAACTCAATCGTAAAACGAGCTCAGGATAAAGGACTAGCCGAAATCTATATTCATAATTTACACGATTACGGCACCGGGAAATACAAGCAGATTGATGACTATCCTTTCGGGGGGGGGGCAGGAATGGTGCTGATGATTGAGCCTATTGCTCAATTAATTCGTAAGCTAACCGCAGAACGCCCCTACGATGAAATCATCTATACCGCTCCTGATGGCGAGCGACTTAACCAGAAAACAGCAAATACGCTTTCGCTGAAGCAGAATATTATCATGCTGTGCGGGCATTATAAAGGCATAGATGAACGCCTTCGCGAAACGTTTATCACCAGAGAAATCAGCATTGGCGATTATGTTCTTTCTGGAGGTGAACTTGCGGCAGCCGTTATTTCTGACTCAATTATCCGGTTATTACCAGGCGTATTGGGGGATGAAACCTCTGCCTTGACGGATTCTTTTCAGGATAATTTACTAGCTCCCCCCATTTATACTCGCCCAGCGGTATGGGAAGGCAAGCGGGTACCGGATGTACTTTTATCCGGCCACGAAGCCAAAATTCAGGACTGGCGACACGAGCAGTCGGTATTACGTACCCAACAACGCCGCCCGGATTTACTTAGCTGATAATTACTCATTTATTGTTTACCGTCTGTCCGTTGTCAACCCAAGTGCCAGTATTCAAATTCGTTTTCAGAACTAGAAATCGCGAAGAGCCAACGTATCTACGGGTTATAAACTTACTTTTTCATTTTATAGACTTCAGTCCCTGCCAATAAGAAACATCCTAAACCGTAGTCCTCAAAATCAGGCCTACTGCTTACGGTTACGGGCTGACCATCTTTAGGCTCTTTACCTGTTCCCTGCACATAGCCCAAAAAGCCGTTTGGCTGAACCGAATCTTTCACCAGAGCCTTCCAGGCTTTCAGAATAACGGGGCGGTATTTTTTTGCAGATAAGATTCCATGATTTACACCCCAGGCCATCCCATAGGCGAACAGAGCAGTGCCCGACGTTTCTTTTCCACCAAAATGCGTAGCATCGTGTAAGCTTACATTCCAGAAACCGTCTTCCCGCTGTAGAGGAACTAACGCTTCAAGCATATCGATCAGTGTCTTCTGATATTCGGCCCGGTGCATTTCATCTTTTGGCATAATATCCAGCACTCGCACTAAAGCAGCCACTACCCAGCCATTCCCCCTCGACCAGTAACAATCCTGTCCATTTGGTTCCGTATAAGGTGGAACAAAGTCTTTATCCCGCCACCACAACTTATCAACCGGATTGTATAAGCCCTTCCCTCCTTCAACCTCTTTGGAATAGTTATACATACGATACATCTTCTCGAAATACGAAGTATCCTTGTAAATCACCCCCAGTTTTGCATAGACAGGCATGGCCATTTGCAACGCATCAATCCAGGTCCAGTCGCTATTTTTCGGGGACTGAACGGTATTATCAATGCAGGCTTTAATGTCCTTAATCCGTTCTGTTTTAGAAGTATCCAGCATATATAAATCAATATACGTTTGACCGCAGCACTGGTTATCAGCATTCCGGGTAGTAATGCCATTGCGTAAGCCCCAGTGGTGAGCTTCTCCCCAGCTAAGGGCATAGTCCAGATATTCTTTCTTTGGATGAACTTTATAAAGAGCCATCAAACCTTCGTAATAAACCCCACGGGTCCAGATATTACTGGGCCGGGCTTGGTTCGTTACAATTTCCTTACCTGTATCAGGCCATTTTTTCATAAAATAGGCATTTGCCAACTCCATGGGAGCCAGAATGTCCGCAGGTTTGGGAAGTTTTTGGGCAAATACTTGTGTTGCAATACAGGCAAGTATCGCTACCAGACGTAGTCTCATCGCAGTAGATTTAGTAAACTTAAAATATGGGCAACCAATACCTTTTACTGCTAATTTCCTTCTGGTTTATGAATAGAAGCCCGTGAACTAACTGGAAACTTCCATTGCTCTGGCAAAACAGGGTAAGCAGGATCAAAAGCAGGCAGGTTGTCTTGTAATTCTTTAGCTAAGACGGGTACTGCCTCCCTAAGACCCTTAGTAACACATAAAGCCAGTAAATACGCTCCGTAATTACTGAAATGAGTATCGTCGTTAAGTTCCTCATTCTGACCAGGAAAGCTACCAGCTGGATAATGAATAAAAGCTTTCCTGCTCTGTGCTGGCCCGAGTGCTTCCCAAAGCGTTTTACTCATTGCATTCAAGTCAATCAACGGAACCTGTTGCTCCCCTGCGGTTTGCCGCATCGCTTCCGGAAAGTCACCAAGAGTATTAATGATATGCCCTGATTCATCAAATCTCCGGCGGTGCATGGAGGTAACCAAAACCGGATAGGCTCCCTTTGTTCGGGCCGAATCAATAAACGTTTTGAGTAGTGCCTTATATTCTACAAATGGTCGCAGATCAGACTGTTTTTGATCATTATGGGCGAATTCAATAAAGAAATAATCACCGGGTCTGATACTCTTCATGATCTTGGCGAGTCGTTTTTCAGCCAGAAAACTTCTTAACGATTCACCAGACTCCGCATGATTGGCAACGGCAATGGTATGAGGTTTAAAAAATGCCGGAATCATTTGCCCCCAGGCGGCAAAGGGTTCATTAGCCTGATCAACAACGGTTGAATTGCCCGCCAAAAAAATAGTAGTAGCTTTCTGATTAGGACGAATTTCCAGAGCAGCTATTTTAGGCACTTCATCCAGAAATTCAAAAGTTAGGCGATTGTCCCAGGTAAAGCTATTCACCTCCCTTGGTTTTAGTTTCACTCGCTCGGTAGACGAAATGTGTGGAGTACGGATGTTAACTGTAAATATTTTTTTGATAACTTTCCGAACAGGGGTCTGAATATGCTCCGCCATTAAGCGGCGGCTTTCTGCTTTGACAGTAGTAACAGAGGCTCCCTGTTCATCTCCCAGTAATAGTTCTACATCGTAATTTCCTTCGGGCAGGTCAACCGCAAAGAAAAATGGCAAAGAGCTGGTACAATAATCCCGGATTTTTCTGACTGCATAAAAGCCTTGTATGGATGATCCGGGCAGAAAACCATACCCCTTTACTGAATCGTAACGTGTTGTAGGTTCTACTTTTAAATACCCACTTGCCACGGGGCCTGCCCCAAAATCAAACTTATATTTTTGAGCATAGGTGGCCTGTGTAATCACCAGACAGGCAATCAGAATCCGAATCATGGTAAAATAGTTTCTGGAATTATAGACTGAGATGACAGTTAATCCATTCACCGTCCAGAGAGGCTCCATATCGTTTATAGAATTCAATCGAAGGTTCGTTCCAGTCAAGCACCTGCCACATTAAGCCCGAGCATTCCGTTCGGCGAGCCTCTTCAACAGTGGCATCTAATAGCTTCTTACCTAAGCCACTTCCTCTATGAGCTTCTTTTACGATTAAATCTTCCAGGTACAAACGTTTCCCTTTCCAGGTAGAATACCGATAATAATAAAGCGACATTCCGACTACTTCGCCATCCACTTCAGCAATAATTGTGCCGTATAAAGGATGTTCCCCAAAACCATCTTTTAATAATTGCTCGGGGGAATTGATGACTTCATGAAGTGCTTTTTCATATTCAGCTAGTTCTACAATCAATTGATATATTGCAGGAACGTCTTCGGGTGTAGCCTGACGAATAATGGTACTCATGTGTATATTTTTAGGTTTCTAATTACTTCCATATTTCTCCCACTTTTCCACAACTAATTGAATATCAGGAGCAATATCAGAATTAAACTGCATCCACTGCTTTGTTACGGGGTGCTCAAAGCCAATAGATTTTGCATGTAATGCCTGACGTGGACAAAGTTCAAAGCAGTTTTCTACGAATTGACGATACTTGGTATAGACGGTTCCTTTTACAATCCGATCCCCGCCATACATGGCATCATTAAATAGCGGATGACCAAGATACCGCATGTGAGCCCGAATTTGATGCGTCCGGCCGGTTTCCAGATTACATTGTACTAAACTCACGTATTTCATTCCTTTCAGAACTTTATAATGGGTTACAGCCGGTTTACCATAATCGTCATCAGGGTAAACATCCATTACTTTCCGATCTTTTGAACTTCGTCCAATACTTCCCCGAATGGTTCCTTCTGCTTCCCTGGGCTCACCCCAGACGAGAGCGTAATACGTTCGTTCAATGGTATGTTCAAAAAACTGACGAGCCAGATGACTCATCGCATAGTCGGTTTTGGCAATTATCATTAAGCCTGATGTGTCCTTATCAATCCGGTGAACCAGCCCGGGCCTAATTTCACCATTTCTTCCCGTTGGCAAGTTCTGAAAATGGTAAATTAATCCATTCACCAAGGTTCCATCCCAGTTTCCATAAGCGGGATGTACCACTAAACCTGCTGGTTTGTATACTACCAACACGTCCTCATCTTCATAGCGAATATCCAGCGGAATAGGTTGCGGAATAAGTTCGTTTTCGGCACGAGGTGGCTGAGGTAATGAAATTACAATTTCGTCAAGTGGCTTTACCTTATAACTGGCTTTAATTGTTTTGCCATTTACTTTAACACCCTCAGCCTCAATTCCGGCCTGAATTTTAGAGCGGGTAGCATTCGTGATTTTATCCGTCAGAAATTGGTCGATCCGGGTCAGTTTTTGTCCCGCATCCACCACAATCCGATGGTGCTCATATAATTCGTCTTCTAATTCCTCCAGTTCTGTACTCATTCTTTTTGCGGTTTCAGGTACTTAACCAAAAAGTACCGACAGGATATTGAAAACGGTACCCTGACAATTTATGGTAAACTAAAAAACCTCGACATGATCGAGGTTTTCGTACCGTAGTTAAGCCTTCTAATTTCTTATCCAACACTTCCTTCCAGACTAATTTCAAGCAGTTTTTGGGCTTCAACAGCAAATTCCATTGGAAGCTGGTTTAACACTTCCTTAGCATATCCGTTGATAATCAGAGCAACGGCTGCTTCAGTAGGAATACCACGCTGATTACAATAAAACAACTGATCTTCACCAATTTTGGAAGTTGTTGCTTCGTGCTCAACAGTAGCCGTATTATTTTTTACCTCAATGTAAGGGAACGTATGAGCCCCACAACGATCCCCTAATAAAAGGGAATCGCATTGAGAGTAATTACGAGCGTTCGTCGCACGTTTCATTACCTCTACCAAACCCCGATATGAGTTTTGGGAACGACCTGCCGAGATCCCTTTTGATACAATTCGGGATTTTGTGTTTTTCCCAATATGAATCATTTTGGTTCCGGTATCGGCCTGCTGAAAGTTATTGGTTACCGCAACGGAATAGAATTCACCAATTGAATTATCTCCTTTCAGAATAACTGAAGGATATTTCCAGGTAATAGCTGAACCCGTTTCAACCTGTGTCCAGGAGATTTTTGAATTGGCTCCTTCGCACATCCCCCGCTTGGTTACGAAGTTATAGATACCGCCTTTCCCTTCTTTATCTCCAGGATACCAGTTCTGCACAGTAGAATATTTGATCTCAGCGTTTTCAGCCGCAATTAATTCAACAACGGCAGCGTGCAACTGATTTTCATCTCGCATGGGAGCCGTACAACCTTCCAGATAACTTACATAACTACCTTCATCGGCCACGATCAGCGTACGCTCAAACTGACCCGTTCCAGCAGCATTAATCCGGAAATACGTTGAAAGTTCCATAGGACAACGTACGCCTTTAGGAATGTAACAGAACGAACCGTCAGAGAATACCGCAGCATTTAAGGCAGAAAAAAAGTTATCTTTTGCCGGCACTACATTACCCAGGTATTTCTTTACCAATTCTGGGTGTTCCTGAATTGCTTCCGAAATGGAGCAGAAAATAATGCCCCGCTCTGCCAGGTCCTTTTTAAATGTCGTTACAACAGAAACCGAATCAATGACGGCATCTACGGCCACCCCGGAAAGTCGTTCAACTCCAGAAATCCGCTCTTGTTCTTTTAATGAAATACCCAGACGCTCAAACGTACGGCGTACTTCCGGATCAATGTCATCCAGAGAGTTTACAACTTTTTTCTGTTTAGGAGCTGAATAATATTTAATTGACTGATAATCGACTGGCGTGTAATTCACATGAGCCCAGGTCGGTTCGGTCATCTGCAACCAAAGGCGATAGGCCTTTAATCGCCATTCCAGCATCCATTCCGGTTCGTTTTTCTTTTTGGAGATAAAACGAATGATGTCTTCGTTGAGCCCTGCCGGAGCTTCATCGGCTTCGATCAGGGTCTCAAACCCGTACTTATATTCGGAACTGGTGATTTCTTCTAGGATATCTGCTTCCTTCGCCATGTTTGCTTTCTCAGAATTTATGCAAAAATATAACAAAACCTGCCTGAGAAGGTTCGTTTAACTGAGTTTTTTAACCAACTACTGATTCAATAAAAGGAATAGGCCGCGAAATACTTTCCTCCAGCGAAATAAAAGTCTCTGTTCGCTGGATTCCGGTTACTTTTTGAATTTTATCGTGTAAGACTTCGCGTAAGTGCAGGGTATCCCGACAAACAATTTTTGCAAAAATGGAATAGATTCCGGTTGTGTAATGAACGTTCACTATTTCAGGAATGGTAAAGAGCTGTTCAGCGACTTCAGCATACAATGAGCTTTTTTCAAGGTAAATGCCGATGAAAGCGGCAATATCCCAACCTAGTTTGGTATGATCAATCATTAAGGTAGAGCCTTTTACAATACCCATTTGCTCCATTTTCCGCATACGAACGTGCACGGTACCTCCCGAAACAAAAATCCGCTTGCCAATTTCGGTATAAGGCATGGTCGCATCCTGCATTAAAAGACCCAATATTTTCAAATCAACGTTATCAATCTCGTAATTTTTCTCCATTGATAAATAGCTTAAGTTAGAGCATACGCAACAATACTACATTATTTTTGACAATATTATAAATTTTCTAAAATTTCCATACAAAACTTGCAAAAAGGCCAGCAAAGGATGTAATTTTGTGGTGTTGAAAGCAACAAAGCTGTGCTACACTGTAGGGTGATGAAATTGGCAGCCATGCCCTCCTGTCTCGGGGGTGAAGAGTTCGGAAAAAAATCAGTATAAAGCCGGGCAGTCCGACTGGGGTTGACCACCAAATTTTGTGCTGTATCTAACCGCTTCGTGGAGGTTCGAATCCTTCTCCTACAGCTCTTTGATTTACATTAAAAATTCCAAATTGTTTCAGATTCTTTCCTGACGGATATTCTGTCCGGGAGTTTTTTTATCCCGACCTTTGGAACTTAACGAAATGACAGTAGTTTTATTTGGTTTTTAGTTTGTTGATGAAGTGTAATTCTGACACGCAGCCTTACTGAGGTTTGCGTGTTTTTTTTGAAGTATTTCTCCGTATTTGCTTAAATTAGAAGCTTAGGTGCGAAGTGTCTTTTCACTCCCTTTTACTATTCATCAACATGATTTCAAACTATGCCGTGGTATTAGGAGTATTGTGTTCCATTCTCGGAATCATCTTTTATACCTCTACCCTTCCCGCTCTACGCAAATTTTATCACCTGATTCCACCTGTTTTACTTTGCTATTTTATTCCGGGCTTACTCACCACGGCGGGCTTATTTGCTCCCGAAGTAACTGGCGATGATTCAGCCATTTATAAAGTAGTATCTCAGTATTTCCTTCCCGCCACATTAGTATTATTTACCCTGTCAATGGATTTGAAAACGCTGAAAAAATTAGGCTTGCGAACGGTTCTGGTTTTTTTAGCGGGTATCACAGGAGTTGTCATTGGAGGCCCCGTTGCGGTCTGGATTGTCAAACAATTTTCACCTGAAACAGTGGGCGGTGCAGGATCAGATGCCGTCTGGAAAGGTCTGGCTACAATTGCCGGGAGCTGGACAGGCGGAGGGGCCAATCAGGCCGCTTTAAAAGAAATTTTTCAACCCTCTGAAAGGCTGTTTTCTCAAAGTGTTGCCGTTGACGTAATTGTCGGAGAACTCTGGATGGCACTAATGATTTATGGAGCAAGCCGCTCTCTGGAAATTGATCGTTTCTTTAAAGCTGATGCCTCTGCAATAAAAGAAGTTCAGATTAGTCTGGAAACGTATCAGGCCAAAAATGAACGAATTCCCAGCACCCGTGATCTGGTTCTGATCATGGCTATTGGCTTCGGGGTAACTGGTTTTGCTCATATTCTTGCCGATACAATTGTCCCTTATATAAAGCAATTCCCGGCGTTGGAAAAATTCAGTTTAACCTCTAAAGTTTTCTGGATTATCTCAGTAGCCACTTTCATAGGCATTAGCCTGTCCTTCACCAAAGTCCGAGAGCTGGAGCACGCAGGGGCATCTCGTATTGGCAGTATTTTCCTATACGTATTAATCGCCACCATTGGTCTGAAAATGAATCTCTGGGCGGTGGCAGATAATCCGGGTTTATTTGCCGTAGGAGTCATCTGGATTCTGATTCATGGCTTATTCATACTCCTGGGAAGTAAGTTCCTGAGAGCTCCTTTTTTCTTCGCAGCAGTGGGTTCACAGGCAGCCATTGGCGGCCCGGCCTCGGCTCCGGTAGTAGCTGCCGCGTTTCACCCCTCGCTCGCTCCGGTGGGCGTGCTGCTTGCCATACTAGGGTATGCCATTGGCACCTATTGCGGGTATATTACGGGTTTGCTGATGCAGTGGGTTTCATAAAAACTTGTTAATCATTTAAACAAATAATGGGTTATTCAACCGTAATAATTGTACTGGCGGTACCTACTTTTCCATTTCCTGCAACGCCTTCCACGCATACATAAACCGGAGAATGATTCGTTCGGAAACTTATTCTGGCATGCCCTGCCTGATCTGTATGTATCTTAGGAAGCCACATTAATGTTGTCCTGTAATCGGCTGATTTCACAGGCAGTTCATCCTGCTGAGGAGAATAAAACTCTTTCTCTATTGCGTACCCTTTAAAATATTGGGTAAACATCCCCGCTGCCGCACTGGAAGCCGAGCCGACATATCCTTTTTTAGTAACGATAGCAATTACCCCAGCACTTCCTCTGGAGCCATATATCGCAGATGACGCTCCTTTTAAAACATCAACATAATCAACATTAGATGGATCTATAGACATTACCATTTCTTTATTTACAGGCGTGCCATTTAAAAGGAAGGAAGGTTCCAAAGTACCGGATAAACGTAATGGCCCCCGCATTTGCACGGTATATTCATTAGCTCCTCCACTAATAATCAACCCCGGAACACGCCCCTGTAATACCTGAAAAATGGTCATTGCACCAGACGAATTCTGCTGATCAAATTTTATTCTTGAATCGGGTTTATCATATAGTTTTTTAAATTCAGGGCCTTCCTTTTCTCCTCTAACCGTAATTTCCTCCAATATTCTGGCCTGTTCTGTCTTAAATTTATCTAATTCTGCTGCATTTTTCAGATATGCAATAAATTCAGCAGAATTTATCTGAACAGGATTGTACGGCGTACGAATAATGCTCACATGAGGAGATTCTGATTTTTGGAGAACAATACTAAAATTTTTATCCATTTTTCCGGAAACAGCCTGTAATAATACTTTTACAGAATCTGGATAAAACAAATCATTAAAACTAAAATTTCCTTCATCATCTGTATTAATCCATCTCAGAATTGAATCTTTCTGTCCCTGATCAATCATTAGAGTTACTTTAACTTCTTTATTCTCTATTTTTTTTCCACTTGGTCTTCTAATCTGCCCTGCTATAGATAATCCATTTTCAATTTTAAAAACCGGATGTATTAGCTGATTGTTAAGTACAGTTTTCCAGTTAAACCGACGCCAGCCCTGAGTAAGCATTAAATAATCTAAATACAGTAATGCATTGGGGTTATTTACATTAAAATAATACCCAGGCTGTTCTATAAAACCTTTTAAATCAGAACTCATTTCCAGATATGAAATCAATGATTCTGCGTTTGGTTCTCTTACAACCTGTCCCTGATCAGTAGCTACCAATGAAAAATCACCGGATACCGGCCTTCCTTCAGAATCTTTTACAGTAATTTCTATATCAACTTTTTCCTGCGTTATATACTTACTTTTTTCAGATTTTAACTCAACATTCAGCTGATTTTCTTTTTTATATATAAAAAAAATTCGCTCCGCTAGTGGTTCTCCGAGGGCTGAAAATAACGTAAGCTGAGCAATTCCCGATGAAGAAAATTTATCACGAGGAATATTAACCGCAAACGCCTGTTTAGAAGCAGACGCTTTAGCCACCCAAACCACCTCTCCACGCATCTGGGCAAAAAGTATCAAATCACCTGATGTTGGTTTATTGTTAAAAACCAATACACGAACAAAATCTTTATTAATAAAATTATCAACCATTAGTACTTGCCCACCAGGTTTAGAAGCAGGTAAAGCTACTTTTAAAGATTTCGTATTATTACTATTAATAACAGCGGTATAGGTTTTTCCAGTTTCCGGAGTAAACAAAAATCGCCCCATGCCCAAATGTTCACTTCTGAAATGAGCGACTTCGTTTTTTAATTCGTCCAGTATAATACCTTCTACATCAACTCCGTGCCCGTTCTGATCCGTTGCCTTAACGCCAACTCTACATTCAATATGATCTACTAAATCACCTCCTTCAGGAAAAAACTGAACATTCAGTTTTTCAGTTACTTTTTCAACCGAACGGTCTGTACGTTTGGGATCATAGATATAAATATCTTTATGAAACCAATACGATTCTTCCGTATTACGCATCCAGTTTGTATAAGCTCTGATTTGATATTGCCCTTCTTTCAAATCGTTAGTTAAGGAATATTCACCGCAGGCAGTGCCTCTTTCTGGTTTTAAATACTTCCGTTTTAAAACGTTATCATCCTTTATTAGTTCTACATAAATTACTTTACTAACTGTGTCCTGTTCATGAGTCATTCCATCAAATAAATAGGCTTTAAACCAGATTGTCTCACCAAGGGTATAGTAAGGTTTATCCACATGCAGATATACCTTCTCTGGTGGATTAATCTGTTGATATTCATGGAACTTCTTAAGGATAACAGACAGGGTATCATCTTCTGTTACAAAGGCAAGCAATAAAATGCTAAAGTATATGTATCGCATACATTTCGTTTTAATAGCATGTCTATTAATCTGAGAGGGTATCTGTTTAGATTAATAGACATGCTATACTCTAATACATTACGCTTTCTGTATAGCTGCCATCTTCATTAAAAACATATTTTCTCTGTCCTCCTCCACCTGTTGCATTTCTATGTCTCCCTTGACTTAATGTTTTATTCGGATCAGGCAATATACCGTTAGTCCATCTGGTTTTTATTTTAGGCCTGGTAAAAACCCGATCTCCTATAATTTTTCCAGACAATCATTAATCTGAACAATATTAGTATCAATATTTTTTAATTTATTTCCACGTGAATCACCTTCATATATCAATATTATATCTCCATTTAAATCCGTGAATTGTTTAGGTGGATTATCTTTATATCTATCATCCATATAAGGAATTAATGACCAGCAAAGCTTATTTTCATCATTCTTATATTTCACCAAATGGACAATACCCTTGTCATAATAAGGATTAAACCATCCCTCATTTGTACAATGTTTTATAAATGAATACAAGAGTTTTCTTTTGATCGAATCTGTAGCCAGATTTACCTGTTCCACCTCATTACAAGGCATTAGGTTTTCTTTCTGAGCATATGAAGACCCGTAAAAGAGAATTGCCATTAGTATACTTAATTGCTTCTTCATATTTTAATTATTAAATTAATGAAAATACCTTACCTATAATTACATACACTACTATTTTATTTATTCACTATTAATTTTTTGCAATTATACCTGGCTATTGACCACCTGTGCCCGCACCAATGCCAGATAACCGGGCAATAGTTAATTAAAATTCGTTTACATTAGGCAGCTCGCCCAATTGGGCGAGCTGCTCTGATTTATAGATCTGATTCGTTCGTAATTGCACCGCGGATGATGGCTTGATACATTGAAAAAGAGGCCATTACAGCCCAAATGCATTATTCGTCTCACTTGTAAACATCTATTTTATACTACTTTGAAAGACTGGACTCCTTCATTTCTTTACAGGATGCCGATCAATCCAGCTTGACCAATTAGGAAAGCCTTTTTTACTAATTTCTTTACTAATGTTTCCATCTGGCATGACCGTTAATTCCCAAACCGGCACATCATAAATGACCGGTGGAATATCTGTTCGAGCATCAGTACCTTCTTTATTTAAATTTTGCTCTAGTAAAGAAACC
>JASGGE010000096.1:0-15570 GCA_047605205.1 Siphonobacter sp. | reverse complement strand
ACGAATAACTATTTTTAAATCCTCTCTTGGATTGAGTACCGGATAACTTCCGTAGGCTACATTACATTCTACTTGTTGATGGGTCGTACGGCGGGGAACATCCTGAGCGGCACTCACCTGGGCAGTTATGCTTACTTTGGAATCATACACCATGAAACGTCGAGTTAACACGACATCACTTTCACGACGCCCACGATAAATCATCACAATGTAATTACCCGCTAATTTTACCATTGGTAATTTTAACCAATAATGGCCATACCCAACTTTTGTGCCACGAGCTAGTTCTACATCGTAAATCGGAAAATCATTGAAATCCGTTAAAAACTCAACGTCATTCAAAACCGAAGGCTGCCAGTCAGCATTGCAATTAATAATCTTTGCCCGAAACTGAGGTTGTGTTTCCCCCAGCCAATCGAATTCCAGCTGTAAATTAATATTCGATTGCAGGCTGATTACGGGTGACTGCACATCCGACCGTTCTGACCCAGCCGGAAAAACCAAAGGTGTTTTTACCGATGCATCATAAATATAGTCCTCGTAAAGAAGCGTTGGTTTTTGATTACCAGTCGTCTGAGCAATCAAATAATTGGCGATTAGTATGAATCCAATCGCCAGGAAAATAGAAAACAGTATTTTCAAGCCAGGTTCAGTTTAAAAAGGGTCGTTTCCTCTTAAGCAGAAAGTTGTTTTTCCAGCTCTTCTGCTTCCATCATAACCGATTCCCAGGTGTCATTTGATTTTTTCAATTCCCGTTTCACCTGTTCGTAATATTGCTGTATCTGAGCGAAGGAAACAGAATCCGAATACACTTTCGGATCAGCCATTTTGGTTTCAGTATCGGCTTTTTTGCTTTCCAGATCACTCACTTTCAACTCCAGCTCATTAATTTCCTGCTGAAGTTTTTTTAATTTCTGTTGCGACTGCTTCCGTTCCTGTTCCGATACCGGAGGTTGTGGTTTAGGTATTTTCGCGGCAGCTTTATCGGCCTTCGTGCTTCCCTCCTCTTTTTTGGCGGCCGCCCGTTGGTCCTGCCAGGTCACGTATTCATCGTATGTTCCTGGATATTCCTTAATCTGCTCATCTTCAATGTACCAGATTTTATTGGCAACTTCTGAAACAAAATATCGATCGTGCGAAACGATTACGTAAGTGCCTTCATATTGTTGCAGAGCCTGAATCAGGATGTTCACCGAGATCATGTCCAGGTGGTTGGTAGGCTCATCCAACAACAAAAAGTTAGCTTCCGAAAGTAGCATTTTGGCTAAAGCCACCCGCGACTTCTCGCCTCCTGACAACACCTTGATTTTTTTGAAAACATCATCATTGGAGAATAAGAAACAACCCAGAATATTTCGCAATTGCGACTCGGTTTTATCCGTACCCATCTGGCGTAATTCGTCCAGAAGGGTATTCTCTATATTTAACGACTCTAATTGGTGCTGAGCATAGAACGAAAAAGCAACATTATGCCCCAATTGGCGTTTTCCATCAATACGTTCGGTTCCGGCAATAACCCGAAGCAGGGTAGATTTCCCCTTGCCGTTCGCTCCGATGAGGGTAATTTTATCCCCCCGCATGATGTGGGCAGTGGTATCGTTGAGAATCTGTTTATCACCGTATGCCTTCGAGACGTGATCCAATTCCATCACGTGCTTTCCGGGCTGCTGGCCAAAGGTAAATTTAAAGTTAACGCGTGCGGTTTCATCCACTACATCGTCCACAAAATCCATACGTTCCAGAGCTTTTACCCGGCTTTGCACCTGCCGTGACTTCGAGGCTTTCGCTTTAAAGCGTTCAATAAACCGTTCCGTCTGGCGAATTTTAGCCTGCTGGTTTTCGTAAGCTCCCTTCTGAATTTCATTCCGGAGAGCTTTTTCTTCAACGAAGAATGAATAGTTCCCCGGATATAAATTCAGTTTCCCTCCCGAAACCTCTACAATTGCATTAACACAATTATCCAGAAAAAAGCGATCGTGTGAAACAATCATCACGGCCCCTTCATAGTTGCGTACGTAGTTTTCTACCCACTCAATACTCGGTAAGTCCAGGTGGTTGGTAGGCTCATCTAATAACAACAGGCTGGGTTTTTGCAGCAGAAGCTTTGCCAGCATAACCCGCATTCGCCAACCGCCGGAAAAGAGCTCAAGTGGTGTATGAAGATCACCGGTTTTAAAGCCAAGTCCTTCCAGAATCTCTTCGGCTTTAGCCTGAATGGTATAGCCATCCAGGGCTTCAAATTCTTCCTGATAACGAGCTAGTTTATCGACGAGTTCGTCACGATAATTGGTTTCCATTTCGTGAAGTACTTCATCAATTCTTTTCTGAAGTTCCATTTCCCGTTCAAATGCCTGCATGGCTACAATCAGGATGGACTCTTTTGATTCATGACTTAGTAAGTCCTGATTCAGAAAGCCAATCGTACAGTCTCCCGACCTGGATATATTTCCTTCATCCGGCGTATATTCCCCAACAATCAAACGTAGTAAGGTTGACTTACCGGTACCATTCGCACCGATTAATCCGATCCGATCTTTGGGTTTAACATGCAGCGAAGCTTCATCATATAAAGCCCGGCTACCAAAATAAAAACTAAGGTTATTAATGGAAAGCATAGAAAAGTAAGGAGATCGCTCAATCGTCCGCCCTAAGTAAGTTCCAAATTTACGACAGAACAGGCGTAAGTACACATTTGAAATACGCTTTGTCAGGAAACCTTCATGGCAATGTTTGCTTACTTACTAAGGTGGCTAGCTTTTGTCTCCTTTTTACCTGATTCCTGTATGAAGATTGAAAATGCTTATACACTTTCAAAATTAAGTATTTATTAACAGTATAATTAATCAATAACACTCATTATTTACCGTTGTTGGTGTTTAGCGAAGCGTCACCAACAACCTATCGAACAACCCTATACAGCTGCACTGGAAACTGACTGAGTTTGCGGAAGGCTATTCTTTTTCTAGTGTGTAATTTCACAAATTAAATCAGGATCACTTTGGTTTTATTACTCACATTTTGCTGAATAAATCAAGTTGTTGGTGACGCTTCGCTAAACACCAACAACGGCGGAATTTAATCAATAATACTCATTATATTCTATGTATCAAACCTGATCAATCGTATATTTTGCCGTTATTGATGACGCTTCGTTAAACATCAACAGCGGCGAAAAATGCCGATACACGTTAAAATTTTGACTGGTTATTAGAGGCTTAGTTAATGGTTTTTTGCAGATTTGGAAAATTATTTAGTAATTTGTTACCAGATTTTACATGATCAGGAAAGCCTAACTGCTCTCTTGGCCTACTAATATTCAGTAGTAGATACAATCTTTTCTTAACCAATTCTATTCTATCATTTATCCGCACAACGGGTTAAAATAACTTTATGGAACGCAAAGATTTCATTCAGGGTATCGGGCTTTGGGGTTTGGGAACTGTTGTACCCCAAACTATACGTTCTTCGGAAAAAGCTGATCTTCAACCATTTGCCTGTACACTGACACCAACCGAAGTTGAGGGGCCCTACCCTTACCCCGGAACCATTCCTGCCAGCTATACTTCATCGCCTTTGTACCGTTCCAATATAATTGGAGATTTACCATACTCGGTAAATAATAATGGCGGTGGCGGCACGCTTACCAATGTTACCTATAATGGTACTACGTTCCCCGGTAAAACCGACGGCGGAGGCATTGGTCTGTTTTTAACACTTACTATCCAAAATACTGATTGCACACCTGTTTCCGGTGCCAGGGTCGATATTTGGCATTGTGATAAACGGGGCTATTATTCTGCTTACAATACTTCCCAAAATGGCGGTGACTGGACAGCATACTCTTTTTTAAGAGGCATCCAAACAACCGATTCAAACGGACAGGTAACCTTTATTTCCATATTTCCAAGCTGGTATATACCACGAGCTTTGCATTTTCATATACAGGTATATCATAACAGCTCCCTTGTTTTAACCACACAGCTCGGGGTTGACGATGCATTGGGCAAAACCGTAAACGACTCCACGGGATACAACAGAGCCTATACCTACACCAATGCAACAGACCAGATATTTAGCGATGGGTATTCGACCCAGTTAGTCAGTTTCAACAGTGACAGCAATAATACCATAGGGTATATAGGCACGGCAACGCTTATAGCAGAAATTGCTACTACCCTTCCGCTAACATTGACTTCATTTAATGCTACTATTAACTCCGAAAACATAGTTATTTTAAAATGGACTTCGGAAAACGAAAAGAATGTTAGCCATTTTGAAATTGAGAGATCAATTGATGCAGCCGAATTTACTAAAATAGCTTCCGTTACAGCAGCTAATACCGAATCAACGAATCAATATACCTATGCTGATTTGTTGATTGATGGAAGAACCTATTACCGTCTCAAAATGGTTGATTTGGACGGAAAGTACGAGTATAGCAGAATAATTTCTGTGGAGGGTAAGGCGTTTTTAGATGCGATAATATTCCCCAACCCTGTAAAAGATAAATTAAATATTCAACACTTAAATACCGATGATAATACAGTCGTAAAAATTGTAAATATTGCCGGTATGGTAATTTCTCAAAAGAAGGTTCCTGCTAATATCTCCTATACAAGTTTCGACGTTAGTGCATTTTCTGCCGGAACATATCTATTGGTAATTGAAACAAATTCTGGCAGGCAAGCTGTAAAGTTTATCAAACAATAAGAGAGCCTGTTTAAAATTCATTCATTACTTTTCTTATGGCTATTTTTGGCGAAAACTGCGTTGAGTTTTTCGACATAGTTCACTGCTATGCCTGAAAAAAATTACCTTATTTTCACCCAAAATAGCCATAAGAAACAATAAAATTTAATAATGATACCAAAGATTATACGATTGACGTATGGAAAGTTCATAGACCAAACATCATCAGGTGAGTTTGAAAGAAAAATTTTTCAGCAGTCTTACGACGAATTTGCATTGAAATGTCAGGAATATAATCCTTCCTCACAGTTCTTTAGTCTTTCACAAATGACTGCCAACAACCCCAAAGCAAATTCTTTGCATTACAAAACTGCCCTGGCAATTGGCAATACAATAAAGGAACTTAACCATATCATTCCCGATTTGAAAGACACCATTGGTAATAAAAATATACCCTTTGAAAAATATGAAATGAAAATACTGGAATCTAACCCTTTCAATAAGGCAGACCACCGTATTGTCATTTATTTTACCACTCCAAAACTATGTTTACATGAAATTATAAATAGCTTTTTGGTGCTTTCAAGGACTGAATACGACAACCCACAGGACATACCAACATTTACACTAAACATGCACTCTGGTATAAGCATTACCAATTATTCCGGTGCAATTCAATCAGAAACTTCATTAGCTAAATGACAAAAGCACAACCGCATTCCGCCGTTGTTGGTGACGCTTCGCTAAATACCAACAACGGCGGAGAGTGGAACAATAGGTTAAAAGTGATAACTTAAATAAAGCGTATTAATAGGTTTAGTAGAGATTGTATGCGTACGATAAAATATAGATCCAATCCAACTTTCATAAGCATTATAGTCTCTATATTCGTAGATAAGGTGGCTTTCAAGGGTGGCACTTAAATGGTTAGTTATATAATAGCGTCCTCCTATAAAAGCAGATGCTCCTAAATAGATATCTGTTCTTTTTACAAGAACTAATCCAGTAACGGTTGATTTATCTTGTAAAAAAGTGTTTCTAAAAAATGGATCAAGGCCATAAATAATTGCGAAACGGCCCCATATTCGTTGTTTTTCAACTCCCAATGAAAAGAAAATAGAATATTGTTTTTCATCTACTCCAGAACCCGCTCCAATGCCTGATAAAAACCATGGAAGAAACTTAAATCTAATTGATTTTCGGCCTTCACTGGTAAGATAAGTACGTTTAAAAACGTACCCATAAGGGTCTTGAGATTTATCAATTAAAGGGAGTAAATCAATCCCTACTTCCCATTTATAAAAAGGAACTGAAGATTGGATACGTAAAGAAGTAGAATCCTTGGACAAGTACTGGGCATGTGCAATAGTGCTGGATAATGCTCCTACTAAAAAGGCGATAGTAAAGATTATTTTAATCCTCATAACAGAAAGTAGAGTACTGATGCAGTTAGGTGAATAGGAATTGTCTATCCCTAAAGAGGTTGGTTTATAAAGATTAGTTTAGAGTTGTATTTTGACGTTTTTAAAATTACTGTCTACTGAATTCAATTTTAAAGTGGTTCAGCGAAAGTAATCAAAACATTTTTTTATCCAACTCTAATTAGAGAAATAATTCCTTTTCCGTTGTTGGTGACGCTTCACTAAATACCAACAACGGCGGAAAAAGGCACGCCTCAACAGCGAGCCTTTTTATCTGGAACATAAATACTTATTTTAATTCCAGACGTACCTTCTCTGTTTGCTCTTTTGTCACAATATGAACGTAATACGTGCCTCTTGGAAAGTCTTTTACTGGAATAGTAAGCGTATTGTCATTGTCTAAAGAAGCAACCAATTTCTCATAAGGTAAACTATAAACAGCTTTCTGACTTAATTCATCATAAACAATAATTTCTTCTGGTAGTTTTACTGATTTTTCATCAAAATTTAAACTTACTACATCAGTTGCTGGATTAGGATAGACTAAACGTAAACTGCCACAACTTACTGTATAAAAAGTGCCAGACGTATAAGCACCTGTTCCACAAGCATTTTGTGCTGCAACTGAAATGCTCTGAGAAGATGGTGCTGAAGAAGTAAGATTAAATAAAGCTACGTTTGTAAAGGGGTTGGTTCCGTCATAACCCGTAAAGTAAGAAGACCAACCACCAAAATTCCAGGTGTAGGCTGTAATTCCTAATGCAGTTTGATTAGTATGACCTACTTGAATTCCTGTTTCCTGGTTTAAACAGATTTGACTGGTGGAAGCTCCCATACGAACGACCAAGCTGGTTGGAGCTGTGGGGTTACCTATTCCAATGGTTTTGGTTAGAGTTACAGTATGCCCACATACATCCGTAACCAAAGCAGAAAGCGTTCCTGTACCAGAACTAGAACCAAAATCTACCGTTGCACTACTAGTGGAACTGCTTGAAACAGACAATGGACCCGTTGTCGTCCAAGAAGTAGTCGCTCCTGAAGGAACATTTGCTAAAGAATAGGTACTGCTTGTACTAGAGCACCCTTGTGAATTCCCTGAAAGAGTGACGCTTGATAAAGTATTGGGTCTAGTGACCGTTTTAGTAGCCACAGACGAATAACTAGAAACATCACTTCGGGTTGCGGTCACCTGAATTGTGCCTTCACCTCCTGCCGAAACACTAGCAGTAACCGAATTTGTTCCTTGGCCACTTGTAATTGCCCATCCTGATAAACCCGAAACATTCCAATTGTAATTAGTAGCATTAGTAACATTCCCTACAGAAAGAGTAACCGTTTGGGTTCCACAATCAAGCGATTGCGGATTTGCTGTTGAGCCATTCATTGATATGGCACCCACATCACCTAAATAACGTATGGGAGCAGTATAGGTTGCCTCCAATCCATTAGCATTTGAATCTGAACAACCTGATGTCTTAACTTTTAGAGTTGCGTTTCCATTTGTATTACTCCATTTCAATGGGAATGTATTCGTATTAGTAACTCCCGAAAAAGTTAAAGTACTAGAATTCGTAGCTGTCCATGTAAAGAGGCAACCATCAGTCGAGACATTAGGTGTATAAAAATTGTAACTAATTTGCAAATTAGGTGGTACAGAATTGCCGTATATATTATTGGCATCTATCAAGAAAGGATCTTGCCCAAAAGTTTGAGTAATTGTCAGAGATAGGCAGAAAATTAGAGTAATAAAGTATTTCATTGAATTTAGATTTTAAGGTGAAATTTTAAAAATGATAACTTAAATAAAGCGTGTTAATCGGAGATAAAACTAATGAATGGCCTCTTGACCAGGCAATTATTGCATTGCCAAAGTTCTCATAATGACTAGATTGAAAAGTATAGACAAGGTGGCTTTCAAGTGTAACCGAAAAATGACTCCCTATATAATAACGACCTCCCAAGAAAAAGGTTGAACCAAGATCAATTTGCCAGGAACTGGGTTGCGTTGCACCTGATATACTACTACGAAAATATTTAAAAAAAGGCTCTATCCCGTACAAAACTCCCAATCTATTATAAAGCTTCTGCCATTCGTAACCAATACCAGTATTAATAGTAAGATTTAGAGAATTGATGCCCATTCCACTAAAGTTAAGCCCAGGCTTAACTTTCAAGCGAAGAGCCTGCCTTCCTTTTTCTGTTTGAAAATTTCGCTTAATAATATATCCTATTGGATCTCTTGTTTTATCAATTAATGATAATGTATTAAGGCCTACTTCCCATTTATAAAAAGGAACTGAAGATTGGATACGTAAAGAAGTAGAATCCTTGGACAAGTACTGGGCATGTGCAATAGTGCTGGATAATGCTCCTACTAAAAAGGCGATAGTAAAGATTATTTTAATCCTCATAACAGAAAGTAGAGTACTGATGCAGTTAGGTGAATAGGAATTGTCTATCCCTAAAGAGGTTGGTTTATAAAGATTAGTTTAGAGTTGTATTTTGACGTTTTTAAAATTACTGTCTACTGAATTCAATTTTAAAGTGGTTCAGCGAAAGTAATCAAAACATTTAATTATCTAGCTCTGATTAGAGAAATAATTCCTTTTCCGTTGTTGGTGATGCTTCGCTAAATACCAACAACGGCGGAGAACAAGAAATATGGTATTAATGCCTAATTCTGGCTTCTGAAACCGTTTAAATCCGCTTACCCGCTGGTCAGATTCTCAATGCTTGCAAGGGCGGGTAATTGGGCATGGTCAGCAAACGAAAAAAACTTCATCACGTCGTCAGGGGTACGTATATCATCCAGATGCAGACGCACTCAGGGGGCCATTACCCGAGTAAGTTTATCAAAAAATAGCTAGCTAATTATAATTACAAAAGATCCCCATCGGCAATTTACTGATGGGGATCTTTTGTAATTAAGCAGAAGTTTTTTCAATCAGTAAACTTTCCAGGGTTGGTTCTAATTTTCGGGTATATTCATAACCAATTCGGAAAATATCACGAGACCTTTTCAGGTCAAATACGTTAAAATTCTGAAGTTCCGGAGGTTCAATAAAAACATTGCAATGACCACTTTTCTGATGGCAGGCTTTTGCGGTAGCCAGGTATAAACTTCGCATCACTACCGACTTCATTGATTCTACTGGTTTATCCATTAACGTTACCGGATTACAATGACAGCCAATCAGAATATCACAGTGACCTTCCAATGGTTCAAAAGGTAGATTATTAAGAATGCCACCATCAATTAACTGCCTATCCTGATAATGTACTGGTTCGAAAATGCCGGGTAAGCAACAGGAAGCCAGAATAGGCTGAATAAGTGACCCTGAATTAAAAAAAACTATTTCTCCTGTTTCTAAATCCGTTGCATTAACCGTTAGGGGTAAAACTAATTCTTCAAAGGTATTCGGCAGATGTTGCTGCATTAAACCATGCACCCGGTCGAGCTTTAGAAAGCCCATCATGCTGAAAGCCAGCTTTAGATAACTTTTGTAATTACTCCGCTCAATCCGATCATAAGCATCTTCGGGATCAACCTTTGCCGCGGCAAATGCACCAACAATTGAACCAGCACTTACTCCTGAAAAACGTTCGGGATAAATACCCATTTCATGGAGAGCTTTCAATATTCCTAAATGAGCAAAGCCTCTAACGGCTCCTCCCGAAAAAGCAATTCCTATTTTCATACTAACCCTCCGAAAATCGTATGCCTTTCATTTATTAAACCCTAAACAATTTGAACCCTGATTCGATATAAATCAAGTTTTTATGCATGAATAATTTACAAAAGAGAAATTAGTTCTTAATTACGACGATAAATGGGCACGCTTATGCCCGCGTAAACGTCCAGGCCTTGTGGAACCATCATTTTGGTAGCTCCGAAAAGGCCAATCAGGTTATCGGTTCCGGCGAAAACGGGCCCTATTTTTACGGATACTCCTGGTGAGAATGTATTATAAACCCAGGTAAGCGGAACGGCAATTTCAATACCAACTTCTGATTCAATCCGAGGTGTAATGGCAAAAATGGTAGGTTGCCGCATTGAAATACTGGATATTGAACGGAGATCTCGTATGTAAGCGACATTAATGCAAAATTCCTCCCCTAGCCGAAAATCAATATTCGTATTTAATGCCATGGGCAAACCCGAAACAAAATGATTTTTGGCTTCACTGGCTTGTAAATCCAGTTTGTCTTCAATTAATCGAACCAATTCATCACTACCTTTTACGTCATTAAAGTCATCTTCCCGAATGGTTTTGCCAGAACGGTTAATGGTATATCCTTTAATTAAGGCAGGGTCTTCATAACGAATGGTGCCAACGTCCATTAACGATGCCGAAACCCGAATTTTATATTTATTGCTTTCTACGTCTGGCTTACCTGTTTTTTCGTCAAGATAACCATTAACAATGGGGCGAAATTCATAAACAAGTCCGGCATCAAAGCCCCAGCCTAAACCCGGCATTTTGTGTCCCAGAAATTTACCTGGACTTAGGCCATCTTTCGTAAAATTCTGTAACGTGTAGCCAAAATCGGCATCCATTTTATCAAGTACCAAAAGCCCTTTGCCAGGATTCTGGGGATCTTCAATAACCCGATAGGATAATTCCCGATTGCGAATGTGAGCCGAATAAAAGCCTACCAGCCGTTTTGCGGTGATTCCCCCTTTTAAATAGTGTTTTCCCGCATCAATCAGGGTGGAAGCATAACTTAAAGCTACTTCTCCATAAGCATTTCCATTTGCTGAAAAGCGGTTATCAACGTTGGTGATATTCCAAAGGGTAGCCAGGTCGAGTCCCTGCCGGATTAATGACAGCATGTTTTCAGAAAATCCATAGGCCTGAAGAGAAGCCCGGGCTCGGGTTGTAACCGCAAACGTATGATTATTTCCAACGCTGAAGAGCACACCCGGGCCTCGAACTTCCGCCGAACTTGTTCCATTTTTAGTTTTTCCGTCGAGAATTTCTTTAAAGTAGGTTGGTTGTAATGCCGGGCTACCGTCGGAGTTTTGATATTGTTTGGGGATACCTCCCAGAAACAAACGGGTAAGTTTATAAGGCCCTACCCATTTTGCATAATTGTTGAAGACATTGACATTGACAGCTCCCAGGTTAATATAAAACTTATAACGTGAATCAGCCAGTAAAGCCGGATTAACATATACACTGTTTGTTCCAGCATAATTACTTTGAGAAATACCCATGAAATTCTGGGCATGTGTCTGCCATGTTATTACCAGAAAACCAGCCAGAATAGTAAATCGATTAAAAGACATAGAAGGGAAGGTTTATAGCCAATAACGGTATAAACAAAAATGTATTTTGTAAAAAATAGTGCCAGTATATGGCTCATTAACGTACACTAACGCAACAGAAAGGTATCATGATAAAATTGCGTTTAGAAAAAAAAGACTCTTGCCGAAAGGTAAGAGTCTTTTTTTTTATCCGTCAGATAGGTTATTTACCTGGCTTTGCAAAGATTTTTTCATCTAATGGGCCATTTACTACAATCTTATTGGTGGTGATTGTCATGGTTCCTCCCATTGGGCTACTTGTTTCCATGGTTTGAGAAAACTTAATACCATCTACATCTTTATAATCTGCAAAGGTCATTTCCTGTTTCATTTCCTGACCATTCATATTAGCAGTAGCTACCTGTTTTGTCAACAAATAAGTATTGGCATCGATGTAATAATCGGCAACATTACCATCTTTCGTAGTTACTTTCAGGTGGTATGTATCCTTCTTATCAACGGGCTCTTTTCCAACTAGCTCTATTGTATTACCCTTTTCCTTGTAATTATATAAGGGGCCAGTAGGATCCATCTGACCTTGCGTTCCTTTGAGCTGATCTGCTGGCAGGTCTTCAGGTTCGCCAGTACCACCCATCATTGGCGGACGCAAAGCCCAGCCTTTATCTCCATCAATAACGGTAATCATTTCATTACCCATTACAGAAATGTCCATCCTCATCCCACGGCCTACAATAATCGACTGTTTCATTGGAATATCCATTCCCTGAGTCGACATTGAATTCTCGATTACCAGTGTTTTCAAGCCTTTAAGCTTTTCAGCACCGCCGCGAGCTGCAATATTCTTTTCAACGATTTCATCAACGGTCTGAGCTTGTGCAGCCAGGGTTAGCACAACTGCCGCCGCAGTACCGAACATTCTGAATGTGTACATGGTTAAGTTTTTTAAATGCTTGTGTTTTCTTGTGTCAAACCTAATCGTTTCCCAATGGATCTCTGTTTTTTTTAGATCAAAGGAAACAAACTCATTTGAATGGAGAATAGCTTAGATGAACTTCACAATTAGTCATTATTACTCCTTTTAGAGTCGAAAAGTACAGATTTCTTTCTAAATATAGCTAGTAAAGCAGAAAAATACCCCGCCGTAGTTCAACGTAGGGCGGGGTATTTTTCATGATCTATCGACTATCGACCTCCATTTGCTAATGCAGCACGGGCCTGGGCCAATAACGGTTTGATTTTAGCAGCTGCTGCATTTACCTGTTTCGCTGAACCTGCGTTGCTTAGCTTATCCTGCCAGGTTATTAATTGTGAACGATAACCTTCCAATTCTTTTAAGCGAGCTTTCCAGCTCTCACTGGGTGATTTCGTACCTACTGAATGATTATCCTGAATCATTCCGATTTCATCATCCAGGTCTTTGATTTGAATCGTAATCCGGTCTGCCCAGTTTTGGCGTTCCAGATTTAGCTTGGTTGCCGCGTCCATTGTTGCGTTATAGTCAGGTTTTAGATTCCGTAATGAATCCGGAATCATTTTCTGCTGAGAAGGCGTAATGAAATACTGATGGCTAGTGGTATCATTAAAATTCTTGTAGGTCAGCTTCGTACTACGGTCTACTCGCGTATCTCCGGTGCTATCCGTTTGAGTTACCGTTCTTGATACTACTCTTGCCTTAAGTGTTTGCTTCGCGGTATCAGGCACCATCTCAGATGGTTTAACCTGAGCGTAAAGCCCTGTACTTATCAGAAGAGCAACGAAAAGAAATGTTTTCATGATTCGGTTGAGTTATGTTTCGCGATTTTCGTTACGATTGATTAATACCTACGTAAATCAAACGTTTGATGGCTACTATAAATCGTTAAAAATCAATACAACTCCACTCAGCGTCCATATAAATGCCCAAATCACCTCAAAATAGAGGTAAAAACCTCATCCAGTTTGGTAGCCATTCGTACCTTGATTTTATACTGATCCAAGTCAAGACCTTTGGCATTATAACGAGAAATCCAGATTTCCTTAAAACCTAGCTTTTCAGCTTCAGCAATGCGATTATCTACTCTGTTTACAGCTCTTACTTCCCCGCCGAGCCCCACTTCAGCTGCAAAGCAAACCGACGAAGAAACCGGTACATCTTCATAAGAAGACACAATAGAAGCACATACAGCCAGATCAATAGCCGGATCTTCCACTTTCAGACCACCGGCAATGTTCAGAAAAACATCCTGGGCACCAATTCGAAAACCTCCTCGTTTTTCTAGCACGGCAAGCAACATGTTTAACCGTTTTGCATCAAAACCAGTGCTGCTTCGCTGGGGTGTTCCGTAAGTAGCAATGGAGACTAAAGACTGAATCTCAATCAATAGAGGTCTATTGCCTTCTAAAGTTGCCCCAATTGTAATACCACTGAGCGAATCTTCCCGCTGCGAAATCAGGATTTCTGAAGGATTAGAGACCTGCCTTAACCCACTGCCTTGCATTTCGTAAATACCCAACTCAGAAGTACTTCCAAAACGATTTTTCGTTGTTCTCAGAATTCGGTAAGCCAAATGCCGGTCTCCCTCAAATTGTAATACGGTATCTACCATATGTTCCAATACTTTGGGGCCGGCAATACTTCCATCTTTTGTAATATGGCCAATCATGAAAACCGGCGTACCTGACTCCTTGGCAAACTTCATGAGCTCAGCCGTACAATCACGCACCTGCGACACACTACCGGCACCAGCTTCTACAAAACTGGACTGTAAGGTCTGAATAGAGTCAATGACCAAAATTTCAGGATCACACTGTTCAATCTGTTTGAAGATATTTTGCGTAGATGTTTCAGTTAAGATATAACAATTCGACGAAACATGACCGAGTCGTTCTGCCCGCATTTTAATTTGCTGATCAGATTCCTCGCCTGATACATACAATACGCGTAAGCCTGGCAATTGTAGGGCAATTTGAAGCATCAGAGTGGATTTACCAATTCCTGGCTCTCCGCCAATCAAAACCAGTGATCCCGGAACAATTCCCCCCCCTAAAACACGATTAAGTTCAGTGTCCGGAGCCTGAATACGAGGTTGTTCGTTATAATTTATTTCAGTGAGTGCTTTTGGCCGGGGGGCAGCAGTAATGCCCGAAGTGACAGGTCGCCAACGGCCACGTTCGGGTTCATTTTTTTGTACCACTTCCTCAACGAAGGTATTCCATTCGCCACAAGCCGGACACCGTCCTAACCATTTGGGTGACTGATACCCACAATTTTGACAGAAATACGAAGTCTTTACTTTGGCCATTTTATTAGTCCCAGTGCCCATTAAGCTCACTTGAGAGAATTATTTACTAAAAACTTTTAAAATTAACGATAACTATTCCCTTTTTTGCGACGTATAAAATAAACGTTTGGTGCAACAACGTTTTAAAGACGAATGAACGCTATTCTTCAATATCCATGAAAAAGTATTTTATCCTTATCTGCCTGTTTTACTTGACATCCGCTGTCACGTATGCACAAAAAACCTCTTGGTTTCACTTCGGTATCAAAGCTGGCACGAATCTCTCCCAGCTAAAAACGGGGAGCTTCATTGCAAATGGTCAATATAACGGACAAACTCTAAATGAAAATCTAAAACAAAGCTGGGATACTCATACGGGTTTCGTAGGAGGTGCTTACCTGCGTTTCGGACGAACTATTTTCTTACAGCCAGAGGTTCTATATAGTGGAAAGGGAGGTTCTTACCTTGTTCAAGTAATTGATAGTAATGGTGATCCTATCGGAGACCCCCAGACTGTAAAGGTAAAGACCGAAACCATTGATGTTCCGCTATTATTAGGTTTAAAATTGGGGCCCATTCGGATTAATGCCGGGCCAGTCGCCTCTTTCCTAATTGGCTCCGATGAAAGTATTAAAGACGCGATTGAGAAATATACCAATGATAGTGCCCAAAGTACTTTTAATCAAGCTGTTTGGGGGTATCAGGTTGGCGGCGGGTTAGACATCGGTCGCCTTTCAGTAGATGTCCGTTATGAAGATAATTTATCTAATTTACGATTTATTAATCTTGAGACCAGCACTGGTTCCAATCCGTTTACCCAAAAAACGAAAAACTGGCAAGTAACCCTTGGGTTACGTTTATTTTAAGCTCTTATTGATGAGTCGTCCTAATATAGGTTGACAAGTTTAGGATTGTCCCAGTTGCTTGTGCG
>JASGGE010000095.1:0-15654 GCA_047605205.1 Siphonobacter sp. | reverse complement strand
CTTTTGCTTCTTTCTTTAGCCGCTTCGTGACTGCCGCAATACCTACCGCGGAGATCGGGATAACAATAAGTGTAAAGAGCATTAGTTTCGCTGAAATAGCGAACAAGGCCACAAAATACCCAATCAGCATGTAGGGTTCTTTAAAGACAACTTCGATGGAGTTGGCAGCAACGCCTTCAATGGCATAAACGTCTCCATTGAGCCGCGAAAGAAGATCTCCTTTGTGTTCTTTCGTAAAATAACCCAGGTGTAAATGATTAATTTTCTCAAAAAGAGCTTCACGTAATCGTTTAACGAGTAGGGTTCGGGTATTTAACAAACATTGTTGGGCTAGATAGCGAAACAGGTTAGTCAAGATAACTGCTGCGACAATAGTGCCTGCCAGGAAATACAGGGCATATATCGGATTGGTGGTTTTGAAGTGATAAACCAGATGGTAAAAAACGTCTTTAAAATAAGTAGGGTTCAGACTGAACTCTGGTAATGTTTGGTACCGAGCAGCGTCGGCGGTATTAATGGGATCGAATAAAAAGTTGAGCAGTGGTATGATCAACGCGAACTGAAAGACGCTGAAAAAAACCGCAATCAGATTAAAGACAAAAAAGGGAATAATAAACGTTCCATAAGGCTTGGCATAAACCATTAGCCGTTTATAAATATTCATTCGTTGTTATTAACGTAAAAATCATGGCGAAACCTTACCTCTCCATCAGCCGGCGTTAATACGCCAACATCGAACGGTATACATCAACGTATTTTTTGGCTGAATCCTCCCAATTAAACGTAGCACTGTAGGCTTTCATTGCTTCTTTCATCTCATTACCCGCTTTGCTGTAATGAATCATTCCTGCCATAAAATCTTCGTGCATGTTATCAAAGTCCTTAAAGTAAAAAGCAAAATCTTTACCTATTTCAGGTAAAGCGGTGTGTCTGGACAGAAAAACGGGCTTTCCTACCGACATGGCTTCAGTAACTGGCAACCCGAAGCCTTCGGCTAATGATGGAATTACAACTGCCTGACAATTATGATAGTACCAGGATTTTTCCTGTTCAGTAACTTCGTCAACTAGGTGCATTCGGTCTTCCACGTTCATCTCCCAGGCCTGTTTTTTTAAAAAATGAGCGTAATTCTTATCCTCGTGTCGCCCCGCCAGAACTAGTTCAAGGGATGGGTTTTTTTGCAGAAGAGGAAGAATGCGATGTTGATTTTTTTTACGGGCGATGACCCCAATATTGAAAAGAAACGGAATACGGGGGCGGTAAGACTTGGGTTGTAATAGAGGCGTTTGCAAGCCATTCGTACCGTTATAAATCATGTAAATGGGTTTGCCTCCAATATCACAGTGCCTCAAAACATCGTTTTTACTGAATTCCGAAATACAAACAATAGCGTCACTTCGGTCAATATTTCGTTGCAAGTGCTCCAAACAACGTTCTTTTTTCCAGTCGGGCTTATCTTCATGAATAAAGTTCAGGTCATGAATAGTCAGCAGGACTTTAATCTTTTTGTTTCGCTGAGGCAGGTAATGAGAGCTTTGGTATGTGCTATGCCAGATCTGATAAGAGCTGGTTGGTGGCATGTAAAATTTCTGAAGCGAGTGCTGCGAAATAACGGGTACTGATGCTCCAAAAGCAGCTCGTAAATGGTTGTTTGGACCAAAAACTGATAATTCTTCCGGGCTGTATTTCAGTTGTCGCTGAAGGGCTTGACCTAAATTGAGGCAGTAATAGTACAGTCCTGTGTTGACGTACTTCATCCTCTCGCAATCGAAGATAATACGGTTCATAACACAATGACCTGAAGAGGTCGTTTAGCGGGTTGAAAGATAACAGCACCTACAAAAAATTCATGCCTACCTACGTATCAGAGTTCGTGTTTGGTTTGGCAGGATACTTTAGTGAATCCGTTTAGGCAGGAAAACAAAAACAGTTTCATGGTTTTATAGATGGCTGATGACGGGCCTTCCGTTATATTATTACCCGAAAAGGAGTTCAGGCGTTGCAATGCTTCTGAAAAAACGATTTTTGAACGTGTTCTTATACTAGTAGTCAGGGATTTATGTCGCGTATTATTTTGGATTGTAATTTGATGAAGTTTCCTCATACAGGGCTTTATTATTATTGTTTGAACCTCGCAGAATCTGTTAATGACCTACTCGCAGAAGAAGGTAAACCTGCTATGCAAATGTACCTTCCCGCGAAGAAAAAACTTCAACTTCCCGCCCAACCCTACCATATTGTCGAGAGCAAATGGCACAAAATCTGGTCGCCATTTTTAAGTAATTGCCGGGTTTGGCACGCTCCTTTTCAGTCGGGGCGAATCCTGCCGAATAAACGGCTTTACCCGGCTTTAAAAGTGGTTTTGACAGTTCATGACCTCAATGTGCTTCATGAAGGAAAGTCACGGGAAATACAACAAAAAAGCCTGGCTCATACGCAGGCTCTCATTGATTGCAGTGATGTTATTGTCTGTATTTCTGAATTTACCAGACAAGACTTACTAAGCCATTGTGACATAAGAAATAAACCTGTCAGGGTAATTTATAACGGGGTCACCAAGTTAGAGAACCCCCAAGCTCAGCCTTCGGGGTATCAGCCAGAAAGGGAGTTTCTGTTGGGTATGGGCTATTTGAATCGTAAAAAAAACTATCGGGTTTTAGTTCCTCTATTACAGGCCAATCCTGATCTGGAACTGATCATTATTGGTCATCACGATGATCCCGATTATGTGCAGCAAATGCAGAATGATGCGGAGGTGCTCGGTGTGGCGGAGCGGTTAAAATTGCTTGGGGCTGTTTCCGAAGCGGATAAGGCATGGTACTTGAAACACTGTAAAGCCTTTCTGCATCCTTCGCTAGCCGAAGGCTTCGGCTTGCCCGTCGTTGAAGCCATGCATTTTGGCAAACCTGTTTTTTTATCACTCCTGACCTCCTTGCCAGAAGTGGGCGGAAAAGCAGCTTATTACTTTCCTGATTTTAGGGCCGAGACCATTCAGGAGGTATATCGTCGGGGGATGGATGATTATGAGAAAAAAAATCGCAGACAGCAAATTGTAGAAAATGCAGACCGATTTAACTGGCAATTGAGTGCCCGACAGTATCTGAAAGTATATGAGTCGTTTTTGTAAATCGGGTTTTCCGGATGAGCCATTGGGTTGGCTACCTGGAGTTTTATTGACGGATCGCCCGTATCTAAATCCAGGTAACAAGAGGAGAATAGCGATCGTCCGGACGGATTATCTTATTCATTCACGGCTTGACGAGGGGGCGATCATCGTATCTTTGGTGTCAATGACTACTCTGTGCTTATGAAATTTGATGATTATTCGATTGCTCCGGAAATAAAGAAAAATCTGGTATCTCTTGGTTTCAAACGCCCTACGGATATTCAGTATAAATCAATACCTCCTATTTTAAAAGGTGAAGACGTTTTGGCTATTGCCCAGACCGGCACGGGCAAAACGGCTGCTTTTGCCATTCCGGTAATCAGCCTGATTCATCAGCGGAAAGCATCAAAAAAAAGTGAAGGGATCAAATGTATAGTGATGGTTCCTACTCGTGAGCTGGCTTTACAAATTACCGAAGTTTTTGAAAAACTCAGTCAGAATACACGAGTAAAGACTTATTCTTTGTATGGTGGAGTAGAGCAGGGGCCACAAATTGCCCGTCTTGAACAGGGTATTGATATTCTGATTACAACTCCCGGTCGGATGTTTGATTTAGTGAGTCAGGGTTATATCCATCTTAATAAGGTGGAGGTCTTGATTCTTGACGAGGCTGACCATATGCTCGACCTGGGCTTTATCAAAGACATTCAGGATGTTATTCGATTTTTACCCCGAAAGCGTCAAACCTTGTTCTTCTCGGCAACGATCAACGAAACCATTAAGAAACTTGCCTATTCACTGGTTCATAAAGCCATTCGGGTTCAAATTTCTCCGAAAGATCCGGTTTCCAAAAATATTGATCATGCCGTCGCTTATGTTGAGATGGACGATAAACGATTTTTTCTGGAACGGTTGATTAACGAAAACCCCCAACGCAAGCTGCTGGTTTTTGTGCGAACGAAAGTGCGGGCAGAACGGGTAAGCAAAGCACTGGAACGAATGAATATTACCAGTGAGACACTTCATGGGGGTAAAGAACAGTCGGATCGTTTGCAGGTTTTGGGCCAGTTTCGTACGGGGGAGAATAAAGTCTTGATAGCCACGGATGTTAGTGCCCGGGGAATTGATATTCCTAATGTGGATTACGTAGTTAATTATGACTTGCCAGAACAGGCTGAAAATTACGTACACCGGGTGGGGCGTACGGGCCGGGGCGTACAGCGTGGCCATGCCGTATCTTTCTGCAGTACCGAAGAAAAACCCATTCTGAAGGAAATCGAAAAATACCTTCAGCAGCCTATTAACCTGCTGGAAATTTCAAAGGCCGACTACGAAGCAACGATTGATCTGGGGAGCGAAAGTGAGCAAAATACCGACTGGCGAAGTCTTATTCGTGAGGAGGAAGAACGTCGGGCAGGTATGAAAAAACGGAAGAAAAAATAGCTTTAGGGTTTAGCGTTACTGTAGTTAGTAGTTGTTATTTTAAAACTTCTGAACGCAATACCGCTAAACCCCAAGCACTTTAAATTTGCGAATAAGACACGGGCTCCAGAAATATTCGCTGAATACGTGAAACCGTATTGGCATATTCAGCCAGCCCGGAGATTCGTTTCCAGTCGGGATCGTTACTAAAGGCTTTCCAGTTGGCATCCCGCTCTTCCATGTCTCTGAACGTCAGCATATACGTGAGGCAAGGCAGGCTATCACCAATGATGACTTCACCAAAAAATACAGGATGCAAACCCGTATTTAGAAACACCTTAATCTCAGCATCGTTGAACATGCTGACTTTTCGCTTTACGGCATCTTCACTGTAGCCTTCATACGTACGTAATTCGAAAATACGAGCCTGCTTATCAGGAGCTTTAAGATGTGGGAAGCCGTCAAAAGCCCGTAAAATGGAGGATTTATACCGAAAAAAAGCAGCCTTTTCAGGGGTAAGTGTTCGATAATTCTCACTCGCTTCCTGATACGTTTTATCGGTTTTTAATTTCAGGGCAGCCTCGCCAAAGGCAGTAGCCGAAGGATAAGGAATAATGACATATATTCGGGCAGGCTCTGATTTGCTCCACTCTTTGAATGCACCAACCTGTTTACTACCCAGACGGTTCAACGCCGGAATCAAAGCATTTTTGAGGTAATCTTCCAGATAAGAAGCAGGAATGCCCGTCCGCATTTCGTAAATCCGGATTTCATACAACTCAGTATCGGCGGAAGGATTACGTAGCTGTGTTGCCGCAGTAGCTAATAGTGTTTTACTAACAAAAGAACGTCGATTCATGTGATTAGAGGAAAAGAATGTAATATTCAGGGTTTCTGGTTTAATGTTTTACTACTGGAAAGCCGGCTGAGTTAATAATGGCCGGATTCGATCACCTGCCCGACCGATTTATACCGTTAGAATAATTTTCCCAATATGCTCGCCTTTTTCCATGAGTTGATGGGCTTCAGTGGCTTTCTCAAGCGGAAAGGTTTGGTAAATATGCGTTTTAAGCTGACCTGATGCTATGAGCGGCCATACATTGGTTTCTACATCGGCAGTTAGTTGGGCTTTAAATAAAACATCACGGGGTGAAAGCATACTTCCGGTTAGTACCAGTCGCTTACTCATAATCTCCATAATATTAATTTCTGACTTCGTTCCTTTCAAACTAGCCAGCCAGCAAAGTCGACCTTCTGGTTTTAAGAGGCGTATGTGTTTGGCGGTATAATCACCACCGATATAATCCAGAATGGCATCCATACCAATAGGCTTTAGTTCGGTTTCAAAGTCCTGAGTTTTGTAATTAATGCATTGTTCGGCTCCCCAGAGTTCTGCAAAGCGGCATTTCTCATCCGTTCCTGCCGTAGCGAAAGCCCGAATCCCCCAAAGCCGGGCAAGTTGTATGGCGGTTAACCCAATACCACTTGTTCCTCCCTGAATTAATAAGGTTTCACCTGGCTGTACATGCATTCGCTGAAAAACATTACTCCATACTGTTAAAACCGTTTCTGGTAAGCCGGCAGCTTCTTCGAAAGAAAGAATTTCTGGCATTGGTAAGCAGAGGCGGGCGTCTGCAAGAACATATTCAGCATACCCACCATTTGGTAATAAGGCACAGACTCCATCACCTGGTTTCCACCGCTCTACTTCATTTCCACAGGCTTCAATAAGGCCGGATGCTTCTAATCCCAGTACATCAATTGGGGCGGCTGAACCGTATTTTCCTTGTCGCATCAGGAGGTCCGCACGGTTAACACCAGCTGCTTTTACCCGAATCAGTACCTGAAAGCCCCTAGGTTCTGGAATAGGACGTTCTACAACCTGAAGTACTTCTGGCCCACCGGGTTGAGTGACAGTTATGCTTCTCATAAAAGTAGTCGCAATGGGTTAAGTTCAGTGTTTTGAGCTTGTGCTGACCGCGATGGCAGTTATTAGCAGGAACTAAAAACAAATAACCAACAACAATGTAGGGTTTCCGATTACCTTTTGTTGGAGGGGGGAGCTAAAAAACGCTGATCTGGAGATGTTAAGAAGTAACACTTCCTAAACCGCAGTGTTATGCTTTCGGATGGGCTTGCTGGTAAGCTTCCTTTAGTTTTTCGATGGAATTATGGGTGTATACCTGCGTGGCCGCCAGCGAACTATGCCCCAGTAAATCCTTAATCGCGTTCAGGTCAGCCCCTCGATTAAGCAAGTGGGTGGCAAAGCTATGCCGAAGAATGTGCGGACTTTTCTTTTCAAGTGAAGATACCATCGAAAGGTATCGCTTTACAATACGTTGAATAAGTACTGGATAACCCTTGTTTCCAGTGTCTGATACAATCAAAACAGGTGCAGCCTGACCATTAAAGATCTCTTCTTTTTGCTTTTGATAAACTCTCAGCAAGGTGAATAAAGGTTTTGATAAAGGTAAAACGCGATGTTTGTTTCGTTTTCCGAGTACAGTAAGCGTCCGCTCGTACGTATCAAGATCACTGTCTTTTAAACCAAGCAATTCAGATAAACGCATCCCCGTACCATAGAGTAATTCTAAAACAACTTTATCTCGTAAGCCTAGAAAATCGTCCGGAAATTCAATATCATCAAGCAAGGTTGTCATTTCCTGTTCACGGACAAAAGTGGGTAATGACCGATCGGTTTTTAATGCCTTAATTGCCAGCATAGGATTTCTGATAATCGTTCGCTGACGTAACAAAAAGGCATAAAACGTACGCAGAGTAGCTATTTTCCGATTGATAGAGCGATTATCCAGTCCTTTTTCAGCCATACTGGCAATCCAGGAGCGAATCATCTGAAAATCAGCCGATTCTGGGGAGTTTATTTCGTAGCTCTCGGTTAAGTAGGCTACAAATTGTTCCATATCTGAGCGATAGGCTGTAATAGTATGTTCACTACAGCGTTTTTCATATTTAATGTGTTGCAGGAAAAAGGCAATCATGGCCAGACGAGTTATCGGAAGGTGCAATATACACGCTTCTCCAAGGGTTTTTCCGAATGACGGTGTGTATTGACATTTTTTTCATCTTTGTATATCCCTTAAACCTTTTTGCAATGTGTGAAAATATCCTGTTTTATCAAGTAACGAATCAGGTTTGCCGGATTACGTTAAATCGTCCGGATGTATATCATGCTTTAAGTCCTGAATTACTTTCTGAATTGACAAAGGCTTTCCAAAAAGCACAAAGTGATTCTAACGTTCGGGTTATTGTACTGACCGCGACGGGGAATAAAGCGTTCTGTTCAGGAGCTGACCTTAAAATTGGGATTGGTAATGCAACAGGTATGGGGGAAATTCTTCGGGTGGGTTATATACCGCTGATTCTGACGATGCGAAATATGGCGAAACCCATTATTGCCCGAATGAATGGTACTGCTGTTGGTGCCGGTTGTTCGCTGGCTCTGGCCTGTGATCTGATCGTTGCTTCTGAAAACGCTACCATGGCTCAGCTTTTTGTAAAAATTGGGTTAATACCTGATGCGGGGGCTACTTTTTTTCTGCCTCGATTGATTGGGTATCAAAAAGCGTTTGAGCTAGCCAGCACAGGCAAAACCCTTTCGGCCAAAGAGTGTCAGAGCCTGGGGCTGATTAATGAAGTAGTGCCTGAAGACGGGCTGGATAAAGCCGTAAACACATGGACGGATTATTATGTTCAGGCCCCGACATTGGCCGTTGGTCAGCTCAAGCGATTACTAAATGACTCAATTACTACTACTTTAGCGGATACGTTAGAGCGGGAAGCCATCGTTCAGGACCAATTAGGGCGTTCGGAGGATGTTCAGGAAGGATTAACGGCTTTTTTACAAAAACGCAGACCAAATTTTTTGGGTAAATAGGTTTACAAATAAACAAGCCAACCCCAAAGTTACGTTATACTGTAAATGCAGGTAAGTCAATGCGGTTTGGTAAGGAAACTTTCATTCGGGCATCGTTGATACCCGATTTTCGATAAACAATTAATACATATCACGGCAGGATTGATAGCCAAGAAAAGTCTTTCGTAAATAAATCCGGGTAAAATGAAAAAAAGAAAAACACTTTCTTTAGTAGTAGTCTTCAGTATCTGGCTGAGTGGATTGTTTGCTCAACAGGCTACGGCAGTTAAGCTGAATATGCCAAATGTTAGTACTGTTAATCAACCCATTACAGCTACAGCTACTGTAACAGGTTTGGAGGAAGGGACGTTGTTAATCTGGAAATTCCAGGGCAGGGCAGGTTCAAAAAACTGGGAAACGAAAATTTCGAAGGGAAAAGTGAGTGTAACGATTCCTGCCGATTTAACAAAAGTACCGGGATATAACGAGCTCACACTTTATCAAGGAAATAAAATTCTAGTACGTGGCTCTGTATCAGTGCGTAACAACTAGAGGCCGTAATAAAGTATCTTGTGAAGTATGGTAAAGCAGGTATAAAAACCTGCTTTTTCAGGTACTAACATAGACGTCCCTGGAAATAAATCAAACAGCAGGACAAGCGAGATCACCACAAACAGATACTTGATTAGTTGATTTTCAATTTTTCTGCGGAGAGGTCGTACCGGACGGTCATTGCCAAACTGGCCAATGGGTATTACCAGACTCAAAATGATAACTAAGGCTAACAATGACTTTGCATGTCCCAAACTCACCAAAACCAGGCCTATTCCAATACGGGCTACCAGTGTGAAAAATGATACGGAAAGATATTTTCCCCACTGCCCGGATCGCTGCCATTGCCCTAACCGAACACTTGATTGTAATACAAAAGGAATACAGGTTGCTAACAACATAACAGGCCAGTTATACCCCTCTTTACGAACAATCAATACATAAGCTAAGCCTATGAAAATACCAATTCGATTCGCTACCCGAAGCATCCAGTCTGATAAGAGCAAAAGCCGTTTTTTTTTCAGTTTGAAATGATCGTGATACCGCATTACAATCCACTGAATAATGATTCCGACGGAGGCTATAGCCAGGAAACTGATTGCCAGGAAATGGGCTTCTTCGTGATGATAAGTCAGTTTCAACAAGGCCAGTATACAAACGTTAACCCCAAAAAGACTGCTAACGAGTGAAATGGACGGACGTAAAGCGGTATTCATAATAAGTAGGTAACTGCCTCAATTAAAAAGGTAACCAAATGTCTATATATTTAAGTGCCTGGATATGAGTTTTCGATTAATTGTAAAAAACACAGAGTTTTTGGAATAAATACCGGTTTTTCTGTTTTAGAAAAAATGCTTAATTTTTTTAATTAAATAAAATTTTGACGTCACTCTATTTACTAAGTTTTAAATAATGTTGACATTGAAAAAATATTGATTATCGATTTAGACTGTAATCTCTTCGTAAAAGATAATAACATTTGATATTTTATGTAAATTTAATCTGTATTTAAAGTATAATGTTAAATTATTTTAATAGAATACTGAATTTATTTTTATAGTTAATGTATTGATTTTGAGCATAATAATCCATATGTCTTACGTATGATTATTATTTAACTCCACAGCTTTTGGCTATATTAAAATGTAAACTGTTTAAATTAGTCAATATATATGCTTTTAAATCTATCATAGATTTTATTGAATTTTTGAAAATATAGAGGCGAACAGAAACTAGGGTAATAGAAAAAAAGAATAAACTATCAGTAGTTAAGATAAGCCAAAATTAAACCATATTTATTAATTACATAAAATTAGAGTAGTTAATATTTTTTAGCCAGTAATTACTAGGTTAAAATGAATGGATCGTTCAGTGAGTACTATTCGCACAATTTATCAATAGCTCTGTGAACTATTTGAATAAACAGAAACACAACTAGTACACAAGGTTGTATGGTAAAATCAAAAACAGACTGTTACGCGGCTAGGTTCAGGAAACCAAGTAGGTAAATATGTGTAGGTAATTAGGTCTTAGTAACTGATAATTGCTGTTTTTAAAAATGAAATTGTTACAGACTGTGACTTTATCCTTTTTTGGGTAAAAGGAGACGTAGCAGTTAAGGAAATTCAGAAATGTTATTGGATACCTGATTGAGGAAGATTGTTACAGAAGTGAAGATAAATACTGACGAATCCTAGAAAATATGCATTTGGGGTTACTTGAAGTTGACCGGGACGATCGAATTATTCGGGCTTATGACCGCTTTTGTGAGATGGTTGGTTATAGCCAGGAAGAACTCATTGGGCAAGTAGCCTCTGAGTTTCTCATACCTCATGAATACCATTATCTTTTAAATAAACAAAATGCCGAAAGAGCAACGGGAAAGGTGGGAAGTTACGAAATTCCGATACGTTGTAAAAACGGAAACATTCTTTGGGTCATTATTAGTGGGGCTCCTATTTTTAATGAAAATGGTCAGGTAGTCGGCTCAATTGGAATTCACTATGATGACTCAGAGAGGCAAAAACTTTTAGATGATCTGGCTAAGGCTAAACAATTGGCCGAAGATGCCCAAAGTGCTGAAAAGCAGTTTTTGGCAAATATGAGCCATGAAATTCGTACACCTTTGAACGCTATTGTAGGCATGGCTCATCTGCTTTACGACACCAGGCCATCGGAAGAGCAAAAAGAGTATCTCGATATTTTGAAGTCATCGGCCAATTTTCTGCATAACCTATTATCAGATGTTCTTGAAATGTCAGTTATTGAGGCTGGAGAACTAAAGATAAAAAAAGAAGAGTTCGATTTGATAGGTTTACTGGTTACTCTCCAGAAAACCTATCAGCTTAAAAATACGGCTGTAGAAATACAACTGGAAACAGACCAGGCCCTGGAAGGTACCTTCATAGGTGACGCTACGGCTTTGCAGCAGATTATGACAAACCTGCTCAGTAATGCTGAAAAATTTACGGAAAAAGGCGTTATTGCGATCACCGCAAAGCTTTTAGAAAAGGAAAAAAATACTCAATGGGTTGAATTCCAGGTTTCTGATACCGGGGTTGGAATTGATAAAGATAAACTAAGCCTCATTTTTACAAAATTCAAACAAATTGACAATAGCATTGGTCAGAAAACAAAGGGAACCGGCCTGGGTCTAGCCCTTGTTAAACAACTTGTTGAACTGCAAGGCGGAAACATTACGGTTAAAAGTGAAAAAGGTGTAGGTAGTCATTTTATTTTTACATTTCCTTTTCAACTATCTCATACTGAATTGGTTAATAAAAAAGACTCATTTGAGCAAGCCTTACCACAAGTTAAAGAACATAAAATACTAGTGGTTGAGGATAACCTGATGAATCGTAAATACATCAGTAGCCTTTTGGATAAATGGCACATTGAGTATCGGCTTGCTGTAGATGGCCGAGAGGCATTGGAGTTTGCCAACCATGAATTATTTGATTTGATTCTAATGGATTTGCAAATGCCTTTTATGGATGGCTACGAAACAACCTTATCCATTCGCAACACGCATAACCCTAATCAACATACTGTAATCATAGCTTTATCAGCTTCAGCGATGGAAGATCAGCGAGTCCGATCATTTGAGGTTGGAATGACTGATTTTCTGGCAAAACCATTTACGCCTGCTCATTTACAGGAAACCTTAGAAAAATACCTAACCAACAGCGACCGTTTAATAGATACTTTTCAAAATAATTATCATATGGCTTTGGATCATGCGTATCTTTGGGAATTGTACGCAGATGATTATAGTTATGCCTTAGAAATGTTTAGTACATTTTTACGTAATTTGCTCCCTGATTATAAAAACCTAATTCCCTTAGCTGAACAAGATGACTGGGATGGGGTAGCAAAACTTGTGCATAAATTAAACCCTCCATTAGCGATGGTAGGTTTAACGGATCTGCAAAAATTGTTAAAATCTATTGAATTCCAGATAACAGAAGAAAATGACAGTACTGGAATCATGGATAAATTGGTATTGTTTGAAAAGGAATTAATGGTAAAAACTAGTATATTGTCCATTGAAGTACAAAGACTTGTGCAAAAAACCGCCAACACATGAAAATTAAATGCGTCATAGTTGACGACGAAGTAATGGCTCGTTTATCCCTCCAGCGACTTTGTGAAAAGCGGGAGGACATTGAGATTATTGGCATATTTGATCAATCTCCGCAAGCGTTGAATTTCTTGCGGGATACACCCGTTGATCTGCTTTTCCTGGATGTAGAAATGCCCGGGCTAAGTGGGCTGGAGTTGTTAGATCAACTTTCTTACATGCCTGATGTTATTCTAACCACCTCTAAAACGGAATATGCATACGAAGCCTTTCAATATCAGGTAACGGATTACTTGAAGAAACCCATTTCGCTGCCCCGGTTTTCACAGGCTGTAGATAGGGTAGTTGAAAAGCATGCTAATTCAAAAGGAAGCCCGAGTACCGCAACCGTACAAACTACGAATACAAACGATAACTCAAAACCGGATAGTCGGGAAATTTATGTTAAAACAGATGGTCGCTACATTCGTTTAGAGTACGACCAGATTTTATACATAGAAAACGTAGGGGATTACGTAAAAATTCGGACTCCGCAGAGCAGTTACATCGTGTACGCAACGATGAAAAACCTCGAGGAAAAACTTAGCTCTGATTATTTCTTCCGCGTGCACCGAAGCTTTATAGTTAATCTCTCGAAAATCGTTGATATTGAAGAAAGTAACCTGGTAATAGCTGATAAAGTCATACCCATTAGTCGGGCCAATAAGCCAGAACTTTTGGAAAGGCTAAATATTCTTTAACAAAAAATCCCTGGTTCTAGCCGGGGATTTTTTGTTAGAAATGATACCCAATGGTATGCTTGATTTCTTTGAGGACAAAAGTGCTGTTTAGCGTACCGATATTGTCCAGTTTAGATAACTTGTATTTAACAAAGTCGTGGTAATCACTGATAGATTTTAAATTAATCTTCAATAAAAAATCCACCTGGCCCGCCATGTGGTAACATTCCTGTACCTCATCAAGCTCCTGAATGTTTTGCTCAAATTTTTCAATGAAAGCCTCATTATGGTAACGCATGGAAACCTGACAAAAAATGGTGATCGGCTGACCTACCATATTTTTATCAATTACGGCCACATATTGTTTGATATACCCTAAATGCTCCAGTCGTTTGATTCGCTCATATACGGGAGAAATGGTCAAATTAAGCTGAGCGGCTAATTCTTTTGTGGTCATTTTGGCATCTTGCTGAAGAAGACGCAGTAAAGATTGATCGATTTCGTCTAGGTGTTCCATGCGGGTAAAACAGGTAGGTGAACGTTACACCGAAAAATTTACTTCTTTCAGTCAGTGTAAAGTATTAATTGAAATATATTTTATGGCAAATAAAACCATTCTTGATAATATTTTCTGATTTTATGGCTTTTGATCGGAATATATTCTTTAAAAACTAGATTTGTGTTGTAATTGTTCCTGTAACAACAAACATCCGCAGGTTCTTACCTTAAACGACATGAACCGATGAAACGCGACACAATTTTAGTCATTGGGGCAAGTGGGCAAATTGGTACGGTACTCACGGCTGCTTTACAAAAAAAATACGGTCTTCGACACGTAATTGCCTCTGACTTAAAAATTCCCGCAGAATTTACCGGGATATTTCGCCAGCTGGATGCCACTCAGGCTGATGAAATTACGGCAATCGTAACGGATTATCAGGTTACACAAATTTATCATTTGGCCGCGGTATTATCAGCTAGCGGGGAAAACAACCCTTTACGAACCTGGGATTTGAATATGCGGACCCTCCTGAATGTTCTGGAAGTTGCCCGTACCTATCAGCTGGATAAGGTGTTTATCCCCAGTTCAATAGCTGTTTTTGGCGAAAAAGCCCCCCGTATTTCTACTCCCCAGGATGCTGCTTTAATTCCAACCACGGTGTATGGAATAAGTAAGGTAGCTGCTGAAGACTGGATGAATTATTATTATAGTCGCTATCAGTTAGACGTTCGTTCGTTACGTTACCCTGGTGTAATCAGTTATCAGTCATTACCAGGGGGTGGAACTACCGACTATGCCGTAGACATTTTCCACAAGGCAACCACGGGTCAGGATTATGAATGTTTCCTGAGCGAACATACCCGCCTCCCGATGATTTATATGGATGATGCAATCCGGGCAACGCTGGAATTAATGGATGCTCCGGCTGAAAGTATTCAGGTTAGAACTTCTTACAATCTGGCCGGAATGAGTTTTACCCCCGCGGAGTTAACATTTGAAATTCAGAAACATTACCCCGCTTTTAAAACAATATACAAACCAGATTTTCGTCAGCAAATTGCCAATTCCTGGCCTGGTAGTATTGATGATCAGGATGCCCAACGTGACTGGAACTGGAAGCCAGCCTTTGACTTAGCCAAAATGACTACCGATATGATTGAACATCTTTCAGCAAAACTGGTGCATGGCTAATCAGGCAGAATACGAATGGAATAACAGGTAACATCCTGATAATCAATAAGATATTTACTTACTTTGTCATTCATTAATTCGTTGTTGTTACCTACGAGTTATTAACCATCAGAAACTGTTATGTACGATTCTGTTAAAAGCTCACTTCAGCAGGAACTGACTGAAATTGAAAAGGCAGGTCTTTATAAAAAAGAACGAATCATTGTTTCACCTCAATCAGCAGTTATTGCTATTCATGGTGGGCGTGAAGTATTAAACTTCTGTGCAAATAATTATCTGGGTTTGTCTTCTAATGCTGAGGTAATTAAGGCTGCTCATGAAACCATCGATACGCACGGATTTGGCTTGTCGTCTGTTCGATTCATTTGCGGAACCCAGGATATTCATAAGGAACTTGAAAAAGCAACGGCCGAATTTGTTGGTGCCGAAGACTGTATCTTGTACGCCGCTGCCTTTGATGCAAACGGCGGGGTGTTCGAGCCGCTCCTGAATGAGCAGGATGCCGTTATTTCTGATGAGTTAAATCATGCCTCGATTATAGACGGAATTCGGCTTTGTAAAGTCAAACGATTTCGTTACAAACATAATGACATGACTGATCTGGAAGAGCATTTAAAAGCCGCCAGCTCAGCTCGTCGGAAGCTAATTGTAACGGATGGTGCGTTTTCTATGGATGGAACCATCGCTCAATTAGATAAAATCTGTGAC
>JASGGE010000094.1:0-15713 GCA_047605205.1 Siphonobacter sp. | reverse complement strand
ATTACTTCACGCGGACTTCCTCGAAATTACCGGCAAACCCATTAAAGTAGAAGTTCCTGTGCGTTTCGTAGGTAACTCTCCCGGGGTACAAAAAGGGGGTAAACTGGTTCAGAAATTACGTAAGATCAAATTGAAGGGTCTTGCTGCCAATATCCCTGATTCAGTAGAAGTTAGCATCGATGGTATGGACTTAGGCAAGTCGGTTCGGGTTTCTGACGTAAATGTTGAAAACGTTGAAATCCTGAATGCTCGCAGCCTTCCTATCGCTACGATTGACATCCCACGTTCACTTCGTGGCAAATAGTTTTTGCTTCTTGTGAATGTATACAAAAGCCCGGCATTTGCCGGGCTTTTGTAGTTCATATCTACCTATGATTGTACTCATTTTCTATAATAAAGCGATTAGCCCCGGCATATCGTTCTGTCTTAACCGAATACATATATTCACCAGGCTCTAATCCTGCCGTTGAAATTAAACGTTCATAGGTACCCGCTTTATAAAACTGCTCTTTTAAAGGTTCCGAAATCAATTGACTATTGGTCTTAAAAACACAAATCGTCACCTTACCAGCTTCAGGAATTGAATAGCGTATAGTTGCTTCTTTTCCCACGCTTGGGTTAGGATACAGATCCGTAGTAATTTTAAGAATTTCACTTTGAGTAATGGGAGTAATTAAACTGACCGGATCGGCTGGTCGTCTACTATTTGAGGAATTACAACTATCTACTAAAACGGTGGCCGGCATTGCTGAGCTTTTTGTTTTAGGGCTGTCTACCATTTCCCAAAGATTTTTGCGACCTTGCTGACTTCTTCCTTATACACAAAACACTTCATCAATGAAGCACCTTCGCTATCTGCTTTGTTTGCTCTTCCCGTTGGCGGTTCAGGCTCAAAACGCTGACTCTACCTGGTTTCGGAATAATTATACCAAACAGGAACAGTATATCACCATGCGAGATGGAAAACGGCTGTTCACATCCATTTATTTACCGAAAGACCAGTCAGAGAAGCATCCCATCCTGATGACTCGCACGCCTTATACCTGTGCTCCTTACGGTTCAAATGCCTATCGGCCTTTCTATTCAAATCATTACAAAGAATACCTGAAAGAAGGCTACATCATGGTTATTCAGGATGTACGCGGTCGCTGGATGAGCGAAGGCACATTTGAAGATGTTCGCCCCTATAATCCTGATAAAAAAACAAAAACCGAGGTTGACGAAGCAACTGATACGTATGATACCATTGATTGGCTCGTGAAAAATCTACCCAATAACAACGAGCGTGTGGGTGTATTCGGGATTTCGTATCCGGGTTTCTATTCGACAATGGCTGCACTAAGCAATCACCCGGCTTTGAAAGCCACGAGTCCGCAAGCTCCCGTGACCGACTGGTTTCTAGGCGATGACTTTCACCACAATGGGGCATTCATGCTGATGGATGCTTTTACGTTTTATGCAGAGCGTGGGTTTGGTTACCCACGCCCAAAGCCAACAACAGTAGGCCCGCGTGGCTTTGGGCAGTTTACGCATGATAACTATGAATTTTATCTGCGTACGGGAGCCATTCCGAATTTCACTAAAATGACAGGAGACAGTATCCGGTTCTGGAATGATCTGATGCAACACCCTAATATGGATAGTTGGTGGAAGTCTCGCAACGTTCGGAATTTTGTGGGAAATATCTCACCTAACATTGCTACGCTTGTCATTGGCGGTTTGTTCGATGCGGAAGACTGTTTTGGAGCCTGGACAACCTATAGTGCTATTGAAAGCAAAGCTAAAAACAACAATAAAATTGTGATGGGCCCCTGGTTTCATGGGCAGTGGGCTGGTCGTGGTAGCAACGGTTCATCGTTGGGAAATGTGCAGTTTGGTAGTGCAACTAGTGATTATTACGCCACAAATATTGAGATTCCTTTCTTCAATTATCATCTAAAAGGCAAAGGCAATTTAGATCAATTGAAAGAAGCAACTATTTTCTTTACGGGTGAAAATCAATGGCATACGTTTGAAACCTGGCCTCCCGCACAGACGGCCGAAACGCCTATTTATCTTCAGGTAAATGGCGGTTTAAGTTTCACGAAACCCAGTGTTACCAACGCATTCACCGAATATGTAAGTGATCCTTCAAAACCCGTTCCTTATGCCGAAGGAGTAAAGTCATATCGTACACGTGAATACATGACAGACGACCAGCGTTTTGCGTCTGTTCGACCTGATGTCCTGGTATTCCAGACGGATGCGTTATCGGACGATGTTACGTTATCAGGTCAATTAATGGCTGATTTACAGGTAAGTTTAAACACTACTGATGCTGATTTTGTAGTAAAACTGATTGACGTTTTCCCGGACGATTTTCAGTATGATAATCAGGATAAGTACATTATGAATGGGTATCAGATGCTGGTTCGGGGTGAAATTTTCCGGGGGCGTTTCCGGAAAAGTTTTGAAAAACCCGAAGCGTTTGTACCTGGTCAGGTTACGGAAGTGAAATATACCTTACCCGATGTTGCTCACACCTTCAAAAAAGGTCACCGCATTATGGTACAGATTCAAAGCAGCTGGTTCCCGCTGGTAGATCGTAATCCGCAGAAATTTGTTGATATCTATCATGCAAAAGATTCTGATTTCCAGAAGGCTACTATCAAAATTCATCACAATGCTTCAGCTGCCAGTAAAATCATATTGCCGGTATTAAAGAAATAAAAACAACAGAGGCTCGTTTAAGCGAGCCTCTGTTGTTTTAACGACGTTTGCTAAAGAGTAAAGCAAAATGATGATGCTGATGTTTATGATGATCGGTCCGCAAAACAATTTTCGCCTGTTTTGCCTTGATTGCTTCGCCTGGCATGTGCGTTACCGCGATATGAGGAGCAATTACTAATGAAACAATAGACATTAGCTTGATCAGAATATTCATAGAAGGCCCAGAGGTGTCTTTAAACGGATCTCCAACGGTATCACCTGTCACGGCCGCCTTATGGGGGTCTGACTTTTTGTAATAAATTGTGCCATTTATATCAACGCCTTTTTCAAAAGACTTCTTGGCGTTATCCCAGGCTCCGCCGGCATTATTCTGAAAGATTCCTAACAATACACCCGAAACGGTAACCCCTGCCAATGTACCGCCCAGTACTTCCGGTCCAAACAGGAAACCCACCACTACTGGAACAAGTAAGGCAATTAGCCCCGGAGCTACCATTTCACGAATAGAAGCCTGCGTGGAAATTGCCACACATTTATCGTATTCGGGTTTAGCGATTCCTTCCATAATACCCGGAATTTCCCGAAACTGACGCCGCACTTCTTCCACCATTTTCATCGCAGCCCGCCCAACCGCAGCAATAGCAAGGGAACTAAAAATGAATGGTACCATTGCCCCTACGAACAAACCGGCAAGTACATTGGCTTTAAAAATATCAATGGATGTGATCCCAGCCGTTCCACAGAAGGCCGCAAAAAGGGCTAAAGAGGTTAGAGCGGCTGAGGCAATTGCGAAGCCTTTCCCCGTGGCTGCAGTGGTATTCCCTACTGCATCCAGAATATCCGTACGGCCACGAACTTCTTCAGGAAGATGACTCATCTCGGCAATACCTCCTGCATTATCAGCAATAGGGCCAAATGCATCAATGGCTAATTGCATGGCTGTGGTGGCCATCATACCCGCAGCGGCAATAGCTACCCCATATAATCCGGCGAATTTATAGCTCAGAAAAATACCCGCTGCCAGCACCAGAATTGGAATCACCGTAGATTCCATACCAATGGAAATTCCCCCAATAATATTCGTAGCATGACCCGTAGAAGACTGCTGAACAATGGAACGGACCGGTCGTTTACTCATTGAGGTATAATATTCAGTTACTGCCGACATAATAGCCCCCACAACCAAGCCCAAAATAATACTATAAAATACATCATTTACGGTAAAGGAAACACCGCGAATAGTCATTTCGCCCGTAGGGAATAACCATTTTGTTAGTGGATAGGAAGCAATTGCAGTTAGCACAATAGAGCCCCAGTTTCCAGCATTTAACGCTGCCTGTACGTTCCCATTATCGTCAGATACTTTTACAAACCACATTGAAATGATGCTGAAAATAAGCCCTAAACCTGCAATCAACATGGGGAGAGCAATCGGAGCAATTCCGTTGGCATTATCACCGGTAGAAACAATTTCGCGGCCCAATACCATCGTTGCCAGAATAGTGGCTACGTACGACCCAAACAAATCGGCTCCCATTCCGGCAACGTCACCCACGTTATCGCCTACGTTATCAGCAATAGTAGCCGGATTGCGTGGGTCATCTTCCGGAATTCCTGCTTCTACCTTACCCACTAAATCAGCTCCGACGTCAGCCGCTTTGGTATAAATACCTCCTCCTACACGGGCAAAAAGAGCAATGCTTTCTGCTCCAAGTGAAAAACCGGCTAATACTTCCAGGGCTTTTTCCATGGCAAGGCCATTCACATCACCGGTAGAAGAAACATAGATATGGTAAAATAAAATGAACAGACTTCCTAAACCCAATACCGCCAGCGAGGCTACCCCAATTCCCATGACCGATCCGCCCGTGAATGAAACCGTTAACGCTTTGGTAAGGCTACTTCGTGCCGCCTGTGACGTTCGGACGTTGGCTTTGGTGGCGATATTCATACCAATGTACCCCGCCAAAGCTGAAGTGAACGCACCAATAGCAAAAGCAAGGCCAATAACCCAGTCGGAATTTTCAACAAGCGTACCGGAAAATGCTAATAAAATGGCAACGATAATACCGAAAATGATTAGAATACGCCATTCGGCTTTTAGAAAAGCTAATGCCCCGGCTGCAATTGCATCGGCTATTTCTTTCATAACATGATCACCAGCGTCCTGCCGGGTTACCCAGCTCGCTTTGGCAAACATTACTAATAATCCAACTATTCCCAGAAGAGGAACCAGATACAACAAAGGAGTCATACGAAGATTTATTAGGTTTAATGTGTGGTAATTAACATACTTTAACAAAAATAGAAGTACATTCTTAGTTAGCAAGCAACTTCATGGATATTTTTGAACTATGTATAGTAAAAATTGACTTATTTTTATTAAACAATACCTGATTAGCATTAAGGGCATACCTGATTTTGACTTTTTAATGCATTTAGATGATCTTTCACCCATGATTTCCTATGCTCTGATTCGTCGAATACTGGCAGGAGTTTTTTTACTGCCCCTATTTGTCTATGCACAAGCTTCCAAACCTTTACCTCCTGGAGAAATAGTACTTCAGTTAAAAAAACTGAATGTTCTGGGGACAGCCTTACACATAGCCGCTCACCCAGATGACGAGAACACGGCCATGCTCGCCTGGCTTGCCAAAGGGCGGCTGGTTCGTACAGGTTATTTATCCTTAACGCGTGGCGACGGTGGACAAAACTTAATTGGCCCCGAACAGAGTGAATTAATGGGTCTTATCCGTACGTACGAATTACTGGGGGCTCGTTCTATTGACGGAGCTGAACAATTTTTTACACCTGCTAATGACTTTGGATTCTCCAAAAACACTGAAGAAACCCTGGATGTTTGGGGAAAAGATGCCGTTTTAGGAGATGTGGTCTGGCGAATCCGGAAATTCCGGCCTGATGTTATTATCTGCCGATTTCCACCTGATTCAAGAGCCGGTCATGGAAATCACTCGGCCTCAGCAGCTCTGGCGGAAGAAGCCTTTAAGCTAGCAGGTGACCCAACCAAATACCCGGAACAATTAAAATACGTAAAACCCTGGCAACCCAAACGCATTCTCTGGAATACGTTTGCCTTTGGTTTGAATCCGGCTCAACGTCCGGCGGAAGGTAGCTGGATTTCCGAAGATTTAGGTCAGTATAACCCCTTGCTGGCAAGCTCATTTACAGAAATAGCCGCAGAAAGTCGTTCTCAACATAAATCACAAGGATTTGGCGTATCCAAAACGCGGGGCGTAAAAATTGAATACTTCGTTCATAAGGATGGGCAACTGGCAAAGAAAGATTTATTTGACGATGTGGATATAACCTGGAACCGGGTGAAAGGTGGCAAAGCCATTCAGGCCGTTATCGATGAAGCCATTCGTACCTATCATCCAGAAAACCCGGCCTCCATCATTCCATTATTAGTAAAAGTCTATCGGCTGGTCAATCAATTGGATGATGCCTATTGGAAAGAGCAGAAGAAAACAGAACTTACGCAATTACTGGTGGCCTGTGCCGGCCTCTGGTACGAAACGAATCCATCCCAATACGCCGTGGCAGACCGTGAAGCGGTGAAGATTACCAGCAGTATCATCAAACGGTCAGACGCTCCTGTAACGCTATATGGTATACGTCAATCCGGGTTTAACCGTGACACGACATTAACATTGTCTTTACCTAACAACGAACTTCAACGCTTTGACTGGACCGTTAAAATACCAGATCAGGAACCGATTACTCAACCGTATTGGCTTCGTAAGCCCAAATTATCAAAAGGTAGGTATCAGGTTGATTTTGCTCCGGCTTACTATGGCTTGCCAACGGCCCCTGAAGATCTTCAAACTGAATTTTTAGTCAATATCGGAGGTTTGGACCTTGAATTAACCGTACCGATACGCTACAAATACACCGACGAAGTCCGGGGTGAATTATACCGCCCTTTTGAGATTAGACCACAAGTAACGGCCACTCCGGCTGAGAAAGTACTGGTATTTGCCGACGGGAAAGCCAAAACCTTCACGGTTAATCTAAAAGGAACTTCCGCAAATAGCTCTGGAACTGTTTCACTACAATTGCCAACTGGCTGGCAATCAGAACCTGCCTCTATTTCCTTTTCGTTCAACTCGAAATTTCAGGAACAAATGGTTCAGTTTCAGATTATCCCACCTGCCCAAGCTACCGAAGGCAGTTTGAATGTACTTGTACAAACCGGACAGGAAAAAAGCAATCGCGGAATTTATGAGATTAAATATCAACACATTCCGGCTCTAACGGTATTCCCAATCGCTGAAACAAAATTAGTACGACTGAATATTAAAAATTTAGCGAAAACGATTGGCTACATTCCCGGAGCGGGCGATGAAGTTCCGGCAGCTTTGCGTGAGATGGGCTGCCAGGTTACTATGCTTGGCGACAAAGAATTAAACAGTGATTTAAATCATTTTGATGCGATTGTCGTTGGCATTCGAGCTTACAATATCAATCGTTCGCTGGTTCATCTGCAACCGAAATTAATGGAGTATGTAAAACAAGGGGGTACCATGGTGGTGCAATATCAGGTTAATACTAATCTACAGCACATTATTAGTCAACTGGGGCCTTATCCGTTTCAGCCCTCCAGAGAACGAGTAACCGTTGAAGAAGCCCCCGTACGTTTCCTCAAACCACAACACCCGGTATTAAATCAGCCGAATAAGTTAACAGATGCTGATTTTGCGGGGTGGGTTCAGGAGCGAGGCCTTTATTTTCCTGATACCTGGGATTCACACTATGACACCATTATCAGTAGCAATGACCCCGGTGAAAAACCACTCGATGGCGGTTTGTTAGTCACTCCGTATGGGAAAGGGTATTATGCTTTTACGGGTTATGCCTTTTTCCGTCAGGTACCAGCTGGTGTACCAGGTGCTTATCGCTTGTTTGCTAATTTAATTTCATTGGGTAAGTAAATACCTGATAATCAAAGGGAGCCAAAGTGACAGAATGCCACTTTGGCTCCCTTTTTAGTATTCATTTAAAAGGGTCACTGCTTATTTCCATCGTCTATACTACCTAAACCTATCTATTTCATGAAACATTTGATTTTACTGAGTGTATTGTTTGGCAACACATTATGCCGTGCAGATGATAAACCTAAACAGGAAGATTTATTTTCAGGAAGGTATATTAAAGAGAAAATGTTAAAAGTGGCTGACTGGCAATTAAGTCACCCCAAACACGCACCAACCGACTGGACTAACGGAGCTTTTTATGCAGGAGTAGTAGCAACATATCAAACCACGAAATCAGCTCGAATTCTAGATTCACTCATCGCCATGGGTGATCGAAATAACTGGTTACCGGGTCGCCGCTTTGACCACGCCGATGACATTGCCATCTGTCAGACCTACATTGACCTATACCGAATCAAGAAAGATCGCCGCATGATTCAGGCCACCATTGATACCGTTCAGAAAGTCAGAAGAATTCCCGGCCAGGAAATCAAACGCCGCGGCATTACCTGGTGGTGGTGCGATGCCTTATTCATGGCTCCGCCAGTTTTGGTTAAGCTGGGAAAAACCCTAAATGATCCCTCCTATTACACTCAAAATGATTCCTTATTCAGACAAACGTACAAGCTGCTCTATAACCAGCAGGAAGATTTGTATGCCCGGGATGCCAGTTACCTGATTAATGAAAAAGGCGAAGGAAAATTAGAAGCAAATGGCAAAAAAATCTTCTGGTCACGTGGGAATGGCTGGGTAATGGGTGGTTTAGTAAGGGTTCTGGAAGAATTACCCAAAAATCACCCAACGCGTGATTTCTACCTTACTCAATTTAAAGAAATGAGTAATCGTCTGGCTGAACTTCAGCAGGCTGACGGTTTATGGCGATCTAGTTTGCTCGATCCTGAAGCTTTTCCGGGTGGCGAAGGGAGTGGTTCAGGATTCGACTGTTATGCAATGGCCTGGGGAATTAATCAGGGAATTCTCAATAAAAAGAAATTTAAACCCGTCGTGCAAAAAGCATGGGCAGCATTAAATACCCTCGTAACAGCAGAAGGTAAAGTGGGGTGGGTTCAGCCTGTTGGTGCAGACCCCCGCCGGAATTTTAACGCTGAAAGCTGGGAAGTTTACGGAGCAGGAGCTTTTCTACTGGCAGGATCAGAAGTAATAAAACTCAAGTAGTGATCGTGATTTGTTGCGTATCTATTGTTACAAAAGCGAGAGACTTAGGCCCCTCGCTTTATTATTTTTCCACCGAAGCTGTTCTGGCCACTTTATGGTTCTTCAAGTCGTATTTCTGACCTTGACTTAGCAGGATAAATGGCCCATTTGAAGCCATAAAATCTTCCCGGTTTTCAGTAACATGATTCGTTCCTTTACCAATGATGGTATCGTAATCATATACGGCCACGAATGATTTCCCTAATACCTGAAATTCATCTTGTTGCACCACAATTGCCGTAGATTCATCCAGACCAATACCTATCAAATCAGGCGATTTTCGAATAAAATCAATCAAATCAAACTGTCGATTTCGTTTTAACAAGTGCTGATCAATTGCTGAATTTTTCAAAAATCCTAAACCCTGAGTATGGTCTCCCACTAAAATGTGAGCTCCCTTGGTATCGCCTCGCCATAAAAAGGAACCTTGAATACTGGCTCCTGCTGAACTTCCCGCTATTACTCCTCCCCGATTAAGAACCTCCTGAAAAGCCTGATGCGTCAGGGTATTCAGATACGAATCGGCGAGCCGCCATTGCCGGCCGCCAATAAAATAAACACCCGTTGCTTGCTTAAGTGGGGCAATAAATTTTTCACTATTGGCTTCGGCCAGGCTTTTGGTATGCAATAATGTCACGTTAGCTATTCCACATTGCTTTTTAATACTCTCAACATGGGTGGGACTTAATGCCACTGAATCACCAGCCGCGGCAGTTACCACTACAATTTTAGCTTTGTCTTTCCCACCCGCTAACTCCACAAATTTGGCCCAGATTTCAGGCCCGACCGTACCCCCGCCAATAATGATCAATGAACCCTTTTCAGGTCCGTGCCGCGTAATACTTTTTTCATTAATGACAATGGGCGTTTGGGCATGCAACTTACCGGCAGCCAGGCATAGCAAACTCAGAAAAAGTATTTTTTTCATACCTAAGGAACGAGCGTAGTTTTTAACCCTAACTTATTAAAAACCGTTTGTAATTAGATAATCCTGTGCCATTTCCTGCGACTCATTCTAATTTTCCATATACATGAGATAAAAAAATTTATACGATTTGATTTTTAAGATGCCTTTGAGCCTGAAAATCATCCAGATTTTGTAACGTCACTAAAGCGATCTGCTCCAGAGCTTCCTGGGTAAGGAAAGCCTGATGAGCGGTAATCAATACATTGGGAAAACTCAATAATCGGGCAATTAAATCATCTGGAATAATCTGTTCAGACCAGTCACGGAAAAATAAGTGTTCTTCCTGTTCGTAAACATCAATACCCAGAAAACCAATTTTACCGTTTTTCAATGCTTCAATAACATCACTGGTATGAATCAAGGCACCTCGTCCAGTATTGATTAGCATAACCCCAGGTTTCATGAATTGCAAAGTTTCTTCCCGGATCAAATGCCTGGTGGCATCGGTCAGTGGGCAATGGAGTGAAACAATGTCGGCTGTACTCAATAGTTCATTTAGCTTGACATAACGGACAAAGGGCAGATCAGGGTTTTCCAATACGTCATACGCAACTATCTGACAACCTAATGCCAACATCATTCGGGCAAAAGTTGCTCCGATATTGCCCGTTCCAATTACACCAACCGTTTTACCATATAGATTAAATCCGGTTAGTCGTTCCAGTGAAAAATTACCTTCCCGTACGCGGTTATAGGCTTTATGCGTTTTTCTGTTTAAAGTTAAAATCAGAGCCAGAGCGTGTTCGGCTACTGCTTCAGGAGAATAAGCCGGGACGCGTACCACTTTCACCCCCCGTAAACGAGCGGTAACCAGATCTACATTATTAAAACCTGCACAGCGTAAGGCGATAATTTTCAAACCTTTATCGGCTAAATAATTGATAATATCAGCGTTGAGCTGATCATTTACAAATACGCAAATCGCTTCGAAACCTTCGGCCAGTTTTGCTGTATTTTTCTGCAGGGAAACTTCATAATACGTACACTGGTGATCAGGATGATATCTCCCAAAAGATTCTTTATCATATGATTTCGTACTAAAAAATGCAACATTCACGGGCAATAAGGTTTATGTAATTTACTCCCTAACTGATCAATTCACTGGGAGTGTCTTGAACTGGTATCCTTTCTTTCGCAAAGTTGGCAGAATAGCCGTATCTAATAAATGATAAAACTTATCTTTCCCAGGGTACGTATGGCCATCGGCCAAAGAACGGCAATGTTTGATTGCATAAGTTAGAAATAGCTTTCGACTTTATGATCATCAGAAAATAGCTCTAAGAAATAATCATAATCTATAAGGGTATTTTCCTATCAACAAGTCTTTACTCAAGGTACCTCGCAACATTGGGTATGGGGTTTACCCTCTTCTATAAAAGCCTTAAAAACTCCTATTTGCTAAGCATTAAACTATGGAATCTGATACCCTTACGCGTCGAAAATTTCTTAATCTGGCCACTAAAGGTACTCTTGCGGCATCGGCCATTGGCTTTCCCAGTATTGTACCAGCATCAGTATTGGGGAAGAACGCTCCCAGTAATCGTATTAACGTAGCGGCCATTGGTACAGGTCGTATTTCCCGTGGACATGATATGCCGGGCGTATGGCAATATGATAACGCCCTGATTATGGCCGTTTGTGATGTGGACAGCAAGCGGGCGGAATCGGCTAAGCAACTGGTTAACGGTTATTATGCTAAAAAAACTGGTAAAGATTACGACGGAGTAAAGGTCTATACTGACTATCGTGATTTATTAACCAACAAAGATATTGACGCCGTAATTGTCAGTACACCCGATCACTGGCATGCCCCCATTGTGATTCATGCCGTAGAAGCAAAAAAAGACGTATACATGCAGAAACCGGCCTCCCTGACCATCACGGAAGGACGAATGATGGCCGATGCAGTGAAGCGTTCCGGGCGAATTGTTCAGGTGGGTAGCCAGCAACGCTCTTCTTCACAGTTCCGGTACGCAGCGGAATTAGTTCGAAACGGTCGTATTGGCGAATTAAAAACGGTTTATGTAGGCTTACCTGGTGATCCTTCGGGTAACCCGGAACCTAAAATGCCTGTTCCGAATAACCTTAATTATGACATGTGGCTAGGTACCACCCCGGAAGTTTACTACACTGAAAAACGAGTTCATCCTCAGGCAGATTTTGATCGACCAGGCTGGTTACGTTGTGAACAGTTTGGAGCAGGTATGATTACGGGCTGGGGTTCGCACCATATTGACTGTTCACACTGGGCAATGGATACCGAACACACCGGCCCGGTTGAAATCTGGGGAAAAGCTGATTTTCCGAAAGGTGGCCTTTGGGATGTACACGGAATTTTCAGAACAGAAGCTAACTATGCGAATGGTGTGCACATGGTAGTTAGTAACGAGCTACCCAATGGCATTAAGTTTGAAGGCACGGAAGGCTGGATTTTTGTTTCAAGAGGTGATTCTTCTGTTACAGCTAGTGACCCCATTGCCAAACAGCAGGCCGCCAAAGCTCTTGATGCGAGTGATCCTAAAATCATTCAATCCGAAATTGGCCCCAATGAAATTCACCTTACTGTCAGCCAGGAACATCATGGCAACTGGCTGGAAAGTATCATAAGTCGTAAGGACCCAATTGCTCCCGCTGAAGTGGGCCACCGTTCCTGTACGGCCTGCCTGTTACATCACGCTGCCATGAAACTTCACCGGAAGCTCTACTGGGATCCTGCCAACGAACAATTCATCAATGACGCCGAGGCAAATGCTTTATTATCTCGTCCGCAAAGGGCTGCCTATGCCATCAAACCGTACAAAAAATCCTAATCTTCTAGTTCTGAATCAATGCAAAACGATAATCGTCGTAGTTTTCTGAAGCAGTCAATCTCTACAGCTGCTGGCGTTATAACGGGTCTTTCCACAGCTGAGACACTACTTGCAGCTCACAAACCTAGTATCTATCAACCCCTGCGGTATGAAGCTCCGCGTATTCGTTTTTCAGTAATTGGAATTAATCATACTCACATTTATGGACAGGTTGAAGCCGTTATTCGGGGTGGTGGGGAATTAGTTTCTTTTTATTCGAAAGAGGCAGACCTTGCAGCAACTTTCGCGAAACGATACCCGAACGCAAAGCAGGTCTCTGATGAAAATGAAATTCTGGAAGATAAATCTGTTCAACTCGTATTAAGTTCTATCATTCCGGATGAACGAGCACCATTAGGCATACGGGTAATGCAGCACGGAAAAGACTATATGGTAGACAAACCCGGCATTACTTCTCTGGAACAGCTCGCTCAGGTGCGTCAGGTGCAAAAGAAAACCGGACGGATCTTCTCGATTATGTTCAGTGAGCGTTTTGAAAATAAAGCAACTGTAAAGGCTGGTGAACTGGTTAAGGCCGGAGCCATCGGGAATGTAGTGCAAACCATTGGCCTGGGGCCCCATCGCATTAATATTACTTCACGCCCTGACTGGTTTTTTGATAAGAAACACTTCGGGGGAATCATCTGTGATATTGGTTCGCACCAATGTGATCAGTTCCTGTTCTTTACAGGATCTACAAAAGCAGAAGTGGTTACTTCTCAGGTAGGGAATGTCCATTTTTCACAATACCCTCATTTTGAAGATTTTGGCGACCTTATGTTACGCGGAGATGGTGGCGTAGGTTATATTCGGGTAGACTGGTTCACGCCCGATGGCCTAAAAAGCTGGGGTGATGGCCGATTAACCATTTTAGGAACAGAGGGATTTATTGAAATACGAAAGAATATTGACATTGGAGGGCGTGAGGGAGGCAATCACCTTTTCATAACCGATAAGAAAGAAACTCGCTACATTGATTGTAGCAATGAGTCCCTACCCTTTGGGCACTTGCTGGTAGACGATGTACTAAACCGTACTCAAACGGCTATGTCGCAGGAACATTGTTTTCTGGCAACTGAACTGTCTCTGAAAGCCCAGAAACAGGCTCAGGTATTAAATTTGCATAAATAAGGGTTATCTGATTACATATTAAAGAGGGTGTCTCAATCAAGATTGGGGCACCCTCTTTAGGTATCTACTGGCTTATTGGTCTTTGCGTTGACGGCTTTGATCATTATCACGCCGGGAATCTTGTGACTGATCCCCCTGACGACGGTTTTGATCGTTCTGATCACCTTGCTGCCCACCTCGATTCGATTGATTCTGGTCTTGTTGGTGGCTGCCACTTCGGCTTTCACCCGGTTGAGTTGACGGTTGGCTTTGTTGTCCTGACTGTTTGTGTTGTTCAGAGCTTCCACCCTGGTTGCCACTGTTTTGATTAGTTGTCATTTTCTTAACTATTAATAGGTTATACAAACTAGGTTTTGAGCAAACCCGGTTTGTATTGTAAAACCATCATTCCATAGGCAAAATATGGTTTTTAGAGGCTCGCCTTCTACAAAATTTAATTCGGATTGTACGTATTATTCCTCAAAATGAGAAATTTTAAATAAAAAATATAACTATACATGCAAATACTTATTACAACAAAATATAATTACAAAAAATGGACTTCATTCAAAATATAATTTTAAAATAAAAGCATTTTATGTATACTATACTTACATAAAAATAAAGATGACCTTGTGTTTATGAAAGTCGTTTTCACAAAAAAACAAAATATTATTCCAAATTAAACTTATAGTAAGGCATTAAGGGCAAAGGAAGGCAGCCCTTTCGAGAGCTGCCTTCCTTTTAAGAATATTCCAAGCCAGAATGACATAGGTTTTAACAATATCCTAAACAAATCACGCCAAAAAGACATTAAATCGATATGGTAAATTCTTTTTTATAAAAATTACAGCTAAACCTCATTAAAAAATCAAGTCATGAACTTCAATCAATATACCATCAAAGCCCAGGAGGTCGTTCAGCAGGCTTTGCAAATTGCTCAGGGTAATCAGCAGCAGGCTGTCGAATCCGGGCATATCCTGAAAGCATTATTAGAGGAAGACCCTAATACCATGGGTTTCCTGATGAAGAAACTGAATATTAACACAACCCTGTTGTCAACTCGCCTGGATACCATTCTGAGTAGTTACCCTAAAGTTTCGGGCGGCCAGCCCTATTTGAGTAACGATTTACAGACCGCTTTTACAAAAGCTCAGTCGCATTTAAAGGATTTTGACGACGAATACGTAAGCATTGAGCTTATTTTGTTAGGTCTGGTAACGGGTAAAGATGCCGTTGCTACCCTGCTCCGTGAAATCGGATTCAAGGAAAAAGAACTGATTGCTGCGATAAAAGAACTAAGAGGAAAGAATAACCCTGTGAAAGATCAAAATGCTGAAGCAAAATACCGCTCACTCGAACGGTATTCGAAAAACTTAAACGAATTAGCTCGTCAGAGCAAAATTGATCCTGTGATTGGCCGGGATGAAGAAATCCGGCGAGTACTGCAAATATTATCACGACGCACCAAAAACAATCCGATTTTGCTAGGTGAACCTGGAGTGGGTAAAACGGCGATCGTCGAGGGCCTTGCACAGCGAATGGTGCAGGGTGATGTTCCAGAAAACCTGAAAGATAAAATCATTGTTTCGCTTGATATGGGTCTGCTCATTGCCGGTGCGAAATATAAGGGTGAATTCGAAGAGCGTTTGAAATCTGTTATCAAAGAGGTGACAGATTCAAACGGTGAATTGATTTTGTTTATTGACGAAATTCATACGCTTATTGGAGCCGGCGGCGGTGGTGAAGGAGCGATGGATGCCGCTAATTTATTGAAACCAGCTCTTGCCCGTGGTGAATTACATGCCATCGGTGCCACGACGCTGAAAGAATACCAAAAGTACATTGAGAAAGACAAAGCCCTTGAAC
>JASGGE010000093.1:0-16054 GCA_047605205.1 Siphonobacter sp. | reverse complement strand
GGCACGCCCATTGCATCGCCTACGGCAGTACCAAACAAAAATCCTTGTATACGACGGTGAAGATGAAGCATAGATTGCGTTTTCATAAAGGCAGACCACGGCAAATTACGAAATCTTTGGCATTAAAGCCTGATACGTGTGCCTGCGGTTCCCTCGGCAACTGCCTTTTGCAGATCAGCGGCGTGGCAAATGGTTACCTGCTTAACCCCATCTGCCAGGGCTTTGAAAGCATTATCCAGTTTAGGAATCATGCCTGCATAGATTGCACCAGATGCCTTGTGTTCGCTATATAGTTCAGGAGTGAGTTCAGGAATAACCGAATCGTCATGATCTGGGTTAGTTAATACGCCCTTTTTTTCGAAGCAATAGACCAGATTAACGTCAAAGTGTTTCGCTAATGCCACCGCAACCGCCTGAGCCTGCGTATCAGCATTGGTATTCAGCATGGAGGCTATCGTCGGATCAAAGGTTAGCGGAGCAAAAACGGGCACTAAGCCAGCGGCCAGGAAACCTTTGATCTGTTCATCATTTACGGATTCGATGTCTCCCACAAATCCATAATCAACCGCCCAGCCCGTCCGTTTTTTAGATTGAATAACTCCTCCATCGGCACCCGTTAGCCCCAATGCGTTGCACCTCTGAGCCTGTAGCTGAGCAACGAGTTGTTTGTTAACCAAACCACCATATACCATAGTTACGACATCCAGCATGGCGGCATCAGTTACCCGACGTCCTTCCACCATCACGGTTTCAACATCCAGTTTAATGGCAACCTGAGTGGCAATTTTACCACCCCCGTGCACTAGAATTTTAGGGCTTGGCAACCCTGCAAAGTCAGCCAAAAACTGCTGGCGGAGTGTTGGATTATCCACAACATTTCCACCTATTTTAATCACAGTAAGCATAAAATAAAGGGACTTATTTCAGGTCAAGTAACATTTGCTTGAGAACGGCCTGAGCAGCCCAAACACGATTACCCGCCTCGTGAATTACAATTGACGCTGGGGAATCTAATACGGCATCATCGACTACAATATTCCGGCGAACGGGTAAACAGTGCATAAATTTGGCATTATTAGTCAGGCTCATTTTTTCCTGAGTAACTCGCCAGGCAGGGTCACTATTGATGATTTTGCCGTATTCCTTGTAAGAAGACCAGTTTTTGGCGTAGATAAAATCAGCTCCTTCAAAAGCTTCGTCCTGATTATAAGTCACTTTGGCCTTACCCACAAATTCAGGAGCGAGTTCATAGCCTTTCGGTTGCGTAATGATGAAATCAACGTCAGCAGCATTCATCCACTCCGCAAATGAATTGGGCACTGCCTGAGGAAGTGCTTTTACATGCGGAGCCCAGGTTAATACTACCTTAGGCCGAGCGTTTGTCTTGTATTCTTCGATGGTAATCAGATCTGTCAATGATTGTAATGGGTGACGCGTAGCGGATTCCAGACTTACAATTGGCACGCCTGCATATTTTACAAACTGATTGATTACTTCTTCTTTATAGTCTTTTTCCCGATCAGTTAGCGAGGGAAAACTCCGCACTCCGATTATATCGCAATACTGAGCAACAACAGCAGCAGCCTCTTTGATGTGTTCTGCCTTATTCCCGTCCATGATAGCCCCGTCTTCAAACTCAAGCCCCCAGGAATCTACGCCTACATTCATTACCATGGTTTTCATTCCCAGATTTTCAGCTGCCTTCTGAGTGCTTAACCGAGTACGCAAACTGGAATTGAAAAATAAAAGCCCAATAGTCTTATGATGACCAAGGTTTTCGTCGGCAAAGGGGTTTTGTTTCTGACGAAGAGCTTCCTGCACTAAACCCGGCAGGTCGGGTACATCATGTACGGAAAGAAATTGTTTCATTGTATCGTTTTGGTTCAGGGCTTAGCGTTTTGAGTTCTTCATAACACCAAACTCAAAACCCTAAACACACTAGACAGTTACTGCTAATACTTGCTCTAAAGCTTCCAGGAACTGATCGCTTTCGGGTTGGGTAATCGCCAGGCTTGGCAAAAGTCGAAGGGTATGTTTGCCTGCGTAACCACAGAAAATTTTATGATCAAATAACAGTGTATCTCGAATTTTATCGACGGGCTGTTCAAACTCAATCCCAATCATAAGGCCACGGCCACGTAATTCTTTAATACCACTTATACCTTTGAGCTGTTCCATCAAATAATCGCCCTGTTTGGCGGCGTTTTCCAATAGATTCTCCTCTTTCATAATATCCAGAACGGCCACCGCTGCCGCACAAGCCAGATGATTGCCGCCAAAGGTGGTTCCCAACATACCAAACCTGGCGTGGAATTTTGGTGAAATTAACACTCCGCCAATCGGAAAACCATTACCCATGCCTTTTGCAGTGGTAATCAAATCAGGATCAACCCCCGAAAACTGGTGAGAGAAGAACTTCCCCGAACGTCCATAACCACATTGCACAGAATCCACAATGAGTATAGCTCCATATTGATCACACAATTGACGGGCGGCCTGATAAAATTCGGGAGAAGTTACATGAATGCCCCCCACGCCCTGAATACCTTCTACAATCACCGCAGAGATCTCGTCACTCATATTCGCTTTCAAAGCCTCAATGTCATTGAAAGGAATGAACGTCACGTGTGAATTATCATTAATCGGGGCAACAATCGAAGGATTATCGGTAATGGCAACGGCTCCGGATGTACGGCCATGAAAAGCTCCTTTAAAAGCAATTACCTTTTTACGTTTGTTGTAAAAAGACGCTAGCTTTAGAGCATTCTCATTGGCTTCAGCTCCTGAGTTTACCAAAAACAGGGCATAGTCTGGATAACCCGACAACTCACCCAGTTTCTGGCCTAGTTCTTTCTGAAGGGGAATCTGAACCGAGTTTGAGTAAAACCCAATCCTGGATAGCTGATGAGTAATCGCTTCTACATAATATGGATGAGAATGCCCGACTGAAATAACGGCGTGCCCTCCGTAGAAATCCAGGTACTTATCTCCATTTTTATCCCACAAATAACTTCCTTGTGCCTTTACTGGCTCAATGTCATAAAGTGGATATACGTTGAATGGTGTCATGTCTTTAGCCTGCTGGCGTATTAGCTGTATGAAAAATACTATTGGCAGACCTCATCGCCAAAGCTAACGGGTCCGATTGCCTGGTTAAAACCCAACCGATTTCAGCCGTAACCCAGTCGTTTCTTCCAGACCAAAAATCAGGTTCATGTTCTGAACAGCCTGGCCGGAAGCTCCTTTCGTCAGGTTATCGATAATGCTGGTAATTAGTAGTTGCCCTTCGTGTACTTCCAGATGAACAATCCCCTTATTGGTATTGACCACTTGCTTCAGATCAATTGGGCCAGGGCTTACGTGCGTGAATGGGTGACTGGCATAATATTCCGTATATAAGGTCTGAGCCTCCGCCAGCGATCCTTCAAATGGTGTATAAACATTAGCCATAATTCCCCGCGTGAAATTCCCCCGATATGGAATGAAATTGATCGACTGTGTGAAATTCGGCTGACCTTTACGTAAAACCATTCCGATTTCAGTCAGGTGCTGGTGTGTAAAGGCTTTGTAAATACTGATGTTATTATTCCGCCAGCTAAAATGGCTGGTTGAACTAAGCGACTGGCCTGCACCTGTACTTCCCGTAACGGCCGAAACGTGGACATCATTTTTCAGCAATCCTGCCTGAGCCAGCGGTAAAAGAGCGAGCTCAATACTCGTAGCAAAACAGCCAGGGTTAGCAATTTTATGAGCCTGACGGATGCTTTCACGTTGTAACTCAGGTAAGCCATATACAAAGCCATTCGACTCATCCCGGAAATCGGTGCTCAGGTCAATGATTTTGAGTTTTTCAAATTCAGGATTTGCCGCCAGAAATTTCTTCGATTCCCCATGACCCGAACATAAAAACACAATGTCAACATCCGTATGAAAACTCTCGGAAAAACGTAAATCGGTATCTCCGAATAAATCTGTGTGTGTAGATGCTACGAACTTGCCCGACTGGCTATTCGAGTGAGCATACACGATTTCTGCTTCGGGATGATATATTAAAATACGGAGCAATTCGCCGCCTGTATAGCCAGCGGCTCCAATAATGCCAATCTTCATTTGCGTTGTTTGCTGGTACTTACTGGTTATTAGTAGAAAACTGCTTTATCAACCAATAACCATTTAAGTATCAACTAGTTATCATTCAACTCAGTGATTTTACGGTGAATCATGGTCTGATTCGAAGCAATTTTCGAGAAGCCCCGTACATCATCCCCCGACCAGGCATTATTCATCTCACCGTAGCTTCCGAAGACGTTGCTCATCAAATCATAAGCCGACTCAATACCCGTTACGAAGAAACGATAAGGTTGCACCTGAACGAAAACCTTACCGTTCACATGCTCCTGTGTACTTTGCAGGAAGGTTTCGATATCACGCATGGCTGGCTCCAGGAATTGCCCTTTGTGTAGTAACGTTCCGTACTGGCCAGACAATAATTCTTTAAAGTATACCTGCTGTTCGGTCAGAACGTGTTTCTCTAAGGCGTGGTGAGCTTTCAGAATAATCAGCGGAGCTGCCGCTTCAAAACCTACCCGGCCTTTAATTCCGATAATGGTATCCCCTACGTGAATATCCCGCCCCACAGCAAAAGGAGTCGCTAGCGTTTGTAGTTTACGAATCGCATCAACTGGGTTTTCAAAGCTTTCGCCATTTACACCTTTCAATTCACCCTGTACGAAATCCAGAGTTACTGTTTCTGAATCGTTACGTTGTAGTTGGGTAGGCCATGCTTCTTCAGGTAAATAGCCATTAGAAGTTAATGTCTCTTTACCACCTACTGAAGTACCCCACAAACCTTTGTTGATGGAGTAAGCAGCCTTCGTCCAGTCACGTTGAACGCCTTTATTCGTCAGGTATTCAATTTCAGCTTCACGACTTAGGCGTAAATCCCGAATAGGAGTAATGATTTCTACCTCAGGAACAACAATACGGAACACCATATCAAACCGAACCTGATCATTGCCAGCACCTGTACTTCCATGAGCGACTGCCTTTGCACCGATCTGCTTGGCGTATTCAGCAACTGCTAGTGCCTGAAAAACCCGCTCCGCACTTACTGAAAGCGGGTATGTATTGTTTTTCAAAACATTGCCAAATACCAAATACTTCAGACAATTTTCGTAGTAGTCGTTTACCACATCCAAGGTAGCGTGGCTGGCTACGCCCAATTCATAAGCATTCCGCTCAACGGTTTGCAGTTCGGAGGTAGTAAAGCCACCTGTATCTACCAAAACGGAGTGTACTTCATAGCCTTGGTCTTCAGCCAGATACTTGACACAAAAAGAGGTATCCAATCCTCCACTATACGCCAAAACAACTTTGGGTTTACTCATGGACTTTGTGAATGCGGACACTGGAGGTCTTTCTATTTTTCCAGATCCAGGTTATATATCAAACGAAAAGACTAAATAAAAAACGGGAAGGAATTGCTTCCCACCCGTCAAAATTATAACTAACCAGCAACAGTTACCCCATAAGAATCAACAAAACCTAAAGGACGGGCTCTTCGATTTCTTCTTTTTCATCATGCCTTAACAAAAGCCGTTGCTTGATCTTATTCCAACGCTCATAGATTTTGACGTTTTTCAGGAAATTCCATTTGGGTTTGCGTTCCTTTTCTTTTTCCCATGAGGGATCATACATCATACCCGTGCAAAGGCAATGCTTGCGGCCTGTACGACTTAACACGTCGAAATTCACACAGGAACCACACCCTTTCCAGAAAGCATCATCAACAGGTAATTCGCTAAAAGTTGTTGGTTTATAGCCTAGTTCAGAGTTAATTTTCATTACTGCCAAACTCGTAGTAATCCCAATAATTCTAGCATTTGGGTATTTATTACGCGATAATTCAAAGGCTTTTTCCTTGATCATTTTCGCGATACCGCTTTTACGATGCTGCGGGTGTACAATCAAACCCGAATTCGCTACAAACTTTCCGTGATCCCAGGTTTCAATGTAACAGAATCCAACCCAATCCCCCGAACGAGTCATGGCGACAATAGCCTTTCCCTCTTCCATCTTACGACGAAGGTATTCGGGCGAACGTTTTGCAATGCCCGTGCCACGTTGCTTAGCACTTTCTTCCATGTGCCAGCAAATTTCTTCAGCGAGGTACAGATGCTCTTTCGAGGCAATCTGAACTTTATATTCGTTCATTTTAGTACTAATGGAAAAAAAACAGCGTGTTGAATGAAACATCGGCTGCTGGTCAGACAACCCCACTTAACGACTCATCACAACAAATAATAGAAGAAAACAGTATGCCGAGTAGGCAGAAAAATCACAGGCGGATCGGCCTCCGTCGTTCCGGCCTAAAGAAGTGCCGCCTCGGAGGTCTGATACTGAAGTAAGGCTGGAGAATGCCCTGTGATTTCATTTCTAGTTCAAACGAGATGTTTGTAAAAACGATGCAAAGTTTAGAAAAAACTCAGTATCTTATACAAGAGTTCCCATTTTTTTTTATTTACCTTAGCATTAGATACATTCCCCGGTAGCGAGTTTAATATCAGGGAAGAAAAATCTTCCCACATTTACCTATGACCACACTTACGGCCGAAGATCTAATTTATGGGTATATGAACGGGATTTTCCCAATGGCAGATTCGGATGATACCCTTTATTGGTATTCACCTGACCCAAGAGCTATTATTCCAATTGACACCTATAAACCCGCCAAATCATTACGCCCGATTCTTAATAGGAAAACATTCGAAGTAAAAATAAACACTAATTTTCAAGGCGTTATGCGAGGATGTGCCCGCCCAAGGCCTGATGGTGAAGGTACTTGGATTTCGGAAGAAATTATTGAAGCTTATACGGATTTACACCGCAGAGGGTTTGCTCACTCCGTAGAAGCTTACACTGACAACGGTTTGGCTGGAGGCCTGTATGGTGTTGCTATTGGCGGTGCTTTTTTCGGGGAATCCATGTTTTTCAATGAACCTAATGCCTCTAAGGTAGCTTTTCATTATTTAATTGAACAGCTTCGAAAACAACAGTATTTTTTACTGGATACTCAATTTATTAATGATAATGTCCGACGCTATGGGGCCATCGAAATTGCTCGGGCTGACTATATGTTTCGTTTACGTATTGCCTTACAGCAAAATTGCCACTTCACTGATGTAGAAGCTCGGCATTTTTCATTTTATAATTAACAGCAAAAGCCCAAGATGTTAAGCTTGGGCTCTCTACTGATGACTCAATAGCATTAATTACGGCGTAGAATATCACTCCCCCCTGATTTGTGTATATTGACTGCTTTAGCTGGCCCTCTGTAATACACATCACTACCCCCACTGGCTTCAGCAGAAATTTCTTTCGTAGCATATACATACGCATCCGATCCGCCGGAAGAACGTACCATTACTTTATCAGCCGTAAGGCTTTTTGCATCCAGATCGGAACCGCCGTTCGCGGTAGCTTCCAGATACGCAACACTACCCATTAAATTCACGTCTGACCCTCCGCCAGCCTTGATGGAAAGCCGACTGGCTTTAATATCTAATTTCACGTCTGATCCGCCACTGGCTTCTACGACAAAATCCTGAAGGTGTAATTGCCCCTGACTGTAAATGTCTGAACCCCCACTGGCTTTCAATCGACTTAACATTCGAAAAGATACCCGGGCTTTTACGCCATTATTTCGACCCCAGTTCATCATTCCGCCTTTCCGGTCGATTCGAAGAATCAATACTCCGCCTTTAACTTCAGAAATAACCTCTTCCTCTTCCAGGCCTTTTGCCTCAAGTTGCAGGCTCTCTTTTCCATCCTGAGTAAGATATACATCAATTCCATGACTAACCTGTATTTCTGAAAAACCAGAAACCGGACGCGACTTACTCCAGTTTTGAGCATTGACGACCAACGCACTGGTAATCAATAATACTACTATATTTATCTTTTTCATAATTTCCCCGTTTGGGTAAAGATGTGAATTAATGTCAAAAAGTTGCATGCATATACAAGAAAAGCCCTACTTGAATTAGAGTAGGGCTTTTCTTGTATAATGGGTAGTCATTATTTCACGTTATTTCGTCATTACCACCGTACCATTTACTATATAAGTAGCTTTATCAGTTACTAGGTTATAAACTTTTTCAACCGAACGAGCCGATTGATGCGTCACGAATACGTCAAAGGCTTGAAGGGTCTGCCCATCGAAATGGTACATTACATCCCCTACTCGCACATCTGACATTTTTTTCACGCCGTCAGCCGTTAATACGGGATGGTTAGCAGTTGCTTCCAGTGTAAAACCTTCGAACTGTGCCGCATTAGAGGCCGTCACTTTAGAATCCGGGTTTACTAATGTGATACGCGTCAGAGCAAATTCTTTCTGATCGTGCCTATCTACCTGCTTAACTATAGCTACTTCCTGCTGTTGTGTCTGAGCATTGAAGCTTACTAGTTTATCCCCCGCTTGAACAGAATTAATAGTAGTGGTTGTACCATTTGCTAGCATTATCAGGCTTTCAGCAGGAAAACAATATTCGATTTTTTCACCTTCTTTCACTTCGGCACCGGCACCACCAATTCCATGACGAGTGAATGCAAACGCCACGCAAGACGCCAGGCCTTTCATGGCCTCTTCACCATACTTCAGATCGTCAATGTATTTCCCCCATACTTCCCCTGGAGCATCAGGACTCGGTACGGGGAAGGCTTTCATTTTGCCATCTTTAGGGGTTGTATAGATTACGTACATCCCTAATTCAGCCATTTTTTCAGTATCATAAAGCTTATAGAGATAAACTTTACGTTCGGTACCGTCAGAAAATTTAAATGAAACTGGATCACCTGAACGATCCAGAATAAAACTGCCTGCTTTTACGTAGCTATCTTTTTCGAGATTTTTTACTACTATTTTTTTAGCAGCGTCATATTCTGCCGAAGTAATAGGACGTTTTTCCCCCTCTTGAGCCCAGCTACTCATCGTAACTAAAGCGGCTGCTCCTAATGTCAGGAATACTTTCTTCATGTTTTTTAAGATTATAACATTGCGTTTACAGTTGGGATTTTCAAATTAGGAACTCCTATCCGGCCATGACCCGTTTGTGTAGCGTCTCTACGGCGTAACGTGCTGATTCAAATGCTCCAGCCATCCAGGCAGGTAAATTACTGGCGTGCTCACCAGCAAAATAAATTTCAGCGTCGTTTTTCGTCATAACCGGATATAAACGTTGCCGAGCCGAATCAGAATAAATCCCCCACCCTCCTTTTGAATATGGAATTTTATGCCAAGCCAGTGAGAACGCATTTTCAAATTCGTCTTTATACTGAGGGTGAATCCGGGAACCTTGTTCAAAAGCCAGTTTCTGGCGATCAGCAATTGATAACTCTCCTACTTTCTTGGCCAGACCATGGAAGTTATACATTCCTTTCAGTACGCCTTTCGCTCCTAACATACCATACGATGGATAGAAAATCTGGGTAATATCCATATTGGTTTTGGTAATACCACCAAAGATATAGTCGTCTTCTTCCCAGAAACGACGCTTGAATTGCATACCGATTTTGCAGGCTTCCATGTACGGCACAAAAGCTGCTGCCCGTTGTACGTCACCCGAAAGGTCTGACTCAATTCCTTTGAGAATTGGCAAAGGCAAGGTACAGATGCAATAATCTGCTTTAATTTCCTGCTTTTGCCCTGTTTTTTTATCTAAATAGACAATCCGCACGCCTGGTTGTGTTTTACGGATTTCCTGAATTTCACAGCCACGCTTCACCTTTCCGCCTACAATTTTTTCGAAGGCTTTCGGGATCATATCCATGCCTCCAACCGGTTGCAACAAAATAGGTTGCTGGTTATAGGTATATTCCCCCACATTGGCAAAAGCCGGATGAGTAAGGCCCGACTCAACAATGTCTTTCAGCGGATAGGGATCGGCAATTTTACCTGCCTGTAAGCCTGCTGCCGGAGCAGTCGAATATCCGTGCCGTTCAGATCCTTTGTATTTTTTATTAATGTCCAGATCGCCCTCTTCGCGTAGCCAGGCAATATAGCGATCAACATCTTCTTTGGTCATTTCTGCGTTCAATCCGTTCTGATCTACGGCCTTTGCAGCTAATTCGGTCAGATATCCCCGCATATCGGCATGAATCGCACTAGCACTAACCCGTTTATTGGCTAGGGCACCCCGATCACTTTCTGAATAATAGTATCCTGCTTCGTTTAGATTGCCGAAAATCTCAACCGGAATTTTCAGTTCACGGCAATATTGAATGGTCAAGTGATGATGGTGCGGAATCCGGGCTGCTCCTGCATTGAGGTAATAGCCTTCGTCAAAATTACAGGTCTGTTTTTCACCTCCAATTTCAGTCTCGGTAGTTCCTTTCCGTACCGTCCAAATGCGGCCACCAACCCGTTCGCGGGCTTCTAACAAAGTACAGTCATAACCTAGTTTACCCAATTCATACGCGGCAGACATGCCTGCCAGCCCAGCCCCCAGGATAATAACTTTTTTACTGTTTGCTTTTTCGTTTCTGGGTAAGTGAAAGGGTTTGGCAGGGGCTTCGGGTAAAAAACCCAGTGCGGCCATTGCCAGGTAACTATTACCTGTCTTTTCAATAAAGTCTCTTCTGGTCATACAGGGGGAAGGGGGAAGTTGTTGGTTAGATTTTAAAAATTAAAGATGGCCCGGTATGAAATCAATGATCTTTATCAGTTCCATGACTGACCGACCAATTAAATAGATTTCATACCGGGCTGGACCAACAACGTCAAAAAACAATTTTACGCAACTACCTTCGAGAAGGCGTCAGTAAAGGCTTTCATTTCATCCATTGTACCGATGGATACCCGGCACCAGTGCTGGCCATCAAAGAACCAATTCCGAACCATAACGCCTTCCTGCATCAGCTTACCCGTTAATTCCGTGCCTTTCATATTCACAGGGAATAACATAAAGTTAGAGGCCGAAGGAATGACTTTATAGCCAGCCTTGGTCAGGAAGTCGACCGTATATTTTTTCGATTCGCTTGTCTTGGCTAATACCATTTTGGTATTTTCGACATCAGAAAAAGCAGCCATCGCACCCATAATAGTAGGAAGCGTCAGGCCGAAACCATTCATGGTATATTTTGAAATATCCTGTAATAATTCGGGCTTACCCAATGCATATCCTAAACGCATCCCGGCGAAAGCATATAGTTTAGACAAGGTACGAAGAATGATTACGTTCTTGCCTTCTTTCACCTTATCAACCATGCAGTCGGTCTTAGGGTCTGGAGCATAATCAATATATGCTTCGTCTACCAGAACAGGAACCTTTGGAGAAACCTCATCAATGAATTTCCGTAATTTATCAGCAGGTAATAACTGCCCTGTTGGGTTATTAGGATTACATATATAAATCAGGCTATGCTTGGCAGGATCTACTTTAGCAGCCATAGCGTCCAGGTCATACTGATAATCGGCTGTTAACTTCACCTTATCCATTGGGTACTTCTCTTCATTACCAGAGATGTAGCAGGGGTCTCCTACCATAATTGTACCTTTTGTAGCGAAGTGCATTAAGCTGGCATTCAACAATTCTGTTGAGCCGCAACCCAGTTTAATATAGCTTTTCGCTGGGCCGCCCCAACCACCACCACCGGCAGGATTCTGGGGCATCGGAACACCATCTTTTTCAGCAATCGCTTTATAGAGTTCCATCGTTGCACGCATGGCATAACGGTTAGCCTCCATCAAAGAGTTATTAACTGCCTCTTTTGTTTTAGCCGAAAGCCCCCAAGGGTTCTCATTTGCACCAAGACGAGCTTTTACTTCCATTGGTGGCATCGCATCAGCTAGCATTGCAGCCCGAAACTCATGCGACAGGTCCATGTAGAGTTCCTGCCGAGCGGCAGGATCAGCGTATGCTTTCTGTAAAAGAGAGGGCAGAAGGGCCACTCCCGAAGTAAGAGCAGTAGTTTGTTTGAGCCAATTACGACGATTCATCGTTTTGTATTTGTTAGAACGGTTCAGTGTATGCTTGCGGCTAATATGGTATTAAAACCAGAAAGAGTAGAAAAATTCATAAAAGATACATTTTATCCCCTAAAATTTTCTCATCTGACCATAAAAATAGCAGTTTAACAGACAGAAACCAAATAACTTAAAAACTCATTTTTGTTAATTTTTCAATTTTCGCAAAAAAAACACTCATTTTTAAAACCATTTTATATTCATTTTTCAAAAAAAAGACCAAAATCAGGTTTTATATAACCTCATTTTCGATCTATAGCAAAAATTATTCTATTAATTCGAATCCCTAATCATTTTCTACCTTTGTGGGCAGTATGAAACCCATTTTGGTTATTAAGTTCGGGACGGCCAGTCTCACGAAAGCAAACGGCGAGATTAATGAGGCAACTATTTTAGAAATTGCCCGCCAGGTTGCTCAATTACATTCACAGTACCACATGGTTCTGGTCTCTTCAGGAGCAGTCGGTGCGGGCAAAGCATTCCTGCAGGATTACCGGGGTGAACTTTCACAACGTAAAGCCGCCGCCGCAATCGGGAATCCTTTACTTTTAGGGCTATACGCCAAGTATTTTAGTGCTTTTGGCATTCAGGTAGCCCAGAGTCTTTGTGAGCGAAGTCATTTTGGGAATCGGACTCAGTTTCTTCAGCTAAAGCAAACCTACGAGACCCTCTGGGAAAGTGGCGTCATTCCGATTGCCAACGAAAATGATGTGGTTTCTGATCTGGAATTAAAGTTCTCTGATAATGACGAACTCGCAACGCTCCTTGCCGCTGGTTTAGGAGCAGAAACGCTATTATTCAGTACTTCAGTTGGTGGTTTACTGGATCAGGAAGGAAAAATTATTCCTTTGGTAGAGCATATTGATGAACGTATACTGGGAATGGCCGACACCTCCAAAACAGCCGCTGGTTTGGGCGGAATGGTATCCAAACTAAGTTTTGCCAAACGGGCCGTCCGGATGGGCATCCGGGTGGTGATTTTTGGTATTCATACTCCCGAAGGAATTTTAAATGCTTTACAAGAAAAAACAGGCACTGTTTTTATAGCAGAATCGGTTACGCTGAATGCTCGCCAGAAATGGCTCGGAACGGGGGGGCTGGTTGCTGGTCAGTTGCAGGTAGATCAGGGAGCGGTGAAGGCCTTATTATCCCGTCGAAGCCTGTTAGCAGTTGGTATTCAAAAGATTTCGAGTGACTTTGATCGTGGTGAGATTATCGAAATTACCGATACAGGTGGTCAGATTATTGCCGTAGCGAAAGCACGGGAATCTTCCGAAACAGTTACCCAGAATCTAAAAACCCAGAATTTTGAAGTAGCGAATGCTGATGATATTGTATTACTTTAACCAAAAATAATACTACCTTACTCATCTATTTCATTGCCCGAAACAAGATAAATGATGACACGTTTGAAAAGGTTGTTCGTTCAAACGTTAAACCCTAAACTAGTATTCCTACCAATATGATTGTTCAGGAAACAGAAACCATCCTGCCCCAACTTGAGGCAACTCATGCGGCTGCTCCGGCCATTCGGCGTTTATCAGATGAGCAAAAAGCTGCCATTCTTAACCGGCTTGCGGTTGTTCTGTTAGAGAACCAGGCAACTATTTTGTCTGAAAACAAGCGTGACCTGGAGCGAATGCCGCAGAGTGACCCGAAATGGGATCGGTTACTGTTGAATGAGAAACGCATTGCAGGGTTAGCACAAACTCTTCGTGAGGTAGCTCTTCTCCCCGATCCTACTGGTCAGACCTTGTTGGAACGCACCCTGCCAAATGGTTTGCACCTGCGTAAAGTAGCCGTTTCATTAGGGGTTGTTGGGGTCATTTACGAATCGCGGCCCAATGTAACCATCGACGTAACGGCTCTATGTTTACGATCAGGCAATGCTGTGGTGTTGCGGGGCGGAAGTGATGCCTGGTATACCAATTCGTATCTGGTGGAACTGGTGCACCAGGTTTTGCGGCAATTCTCCGTTCCGACCGAAGCCGTTACCTTACTACCACCCGATCGGGAATTAATGAAAGAATTATTAACGGCAACTCGTTATGTCGACATCATTATTCCCCGTGGTTCAGATAAGCTTATCCAGTTTGTTCGCCAGCACTCCCTTATTCCTACGATTGAAACGGGGGCAGGTGTAGTACATACTTACATACACGAAGAAGCTAACCTGGAAAAAGCCCGTGAAATCGTAGTGAATGCCCGGGTTTCGCGTCCATCAGTGTGTAACTCATTAGATGGTATTCTGGTTGACCAGGGCATTGCTGCTCCATTTTTGCTTTCATTATTACATGATTTTGAAAAATGGAATGTTGAAATATACGCTGATAATGCCGCCTATTACATTCTCGAACGAGCTGGTTATCCACGTTTATTCCATGCTCAGCCGGAAGATTACGGAAAAGAATGGCTTGACTACAAAATTACCGTTAAAGTAGTAACCGGAATCGAGGAAGCTCTGGAGCATATCCGGCGGTATTCTTCACGACATTCTGAAGCGATTTTATCAGAAAATAAAGAAATATGCCGGCGTTTTCTGGAAGAAGTTGACGCCGCTGCAGTATATGCCAACGCCTCAACCCGATTCACAGATGGCGGAGAGTTTGGTCTGGGAGCCGAAATTGGCATCAGTACTCAGAAGTTACACGCCCGAGGCCCTTTTGCCCTTGAAAAATTAGTTACCGAAAAATGGGTTATTGAAGGCGACGGGCACGTTCGCTGGTAGTAGTTTTTCTTTTTGAATATATAAAACACCTCCCCAACCTGCCCGGGAGGTGTTTTATTTTGGGCAAGCCACTTATTCATATTTCTTTTAATTTATCAAGAATTGTAAAATATTATTTCAATAATTTATATTTTTGACGGATATACTACTGTAAATAAAGCTCAAAATAGAATTATTATATTTTACCTCAACAAAGTAAAACAACTACCGTTTTGCCTGATGATATATGGCTATACGTATAGCCTTTACCCTTCAACCCACCCAAAATCAGTTCTGAAGAATTCCTTTGTTTTTGCCCTTAAAGCTCAGATTTTCTATTCCCATTTCGAATGAACCTAAAAGTATTGACCTTTTTCCTATCGGGTTTGATGGCTGGAGTGACCGCTTCAGCAAAAATGCCACTAGCTGACTCCTTAAAAATTGCCGTTACAGAAGGCACCAATATGGCTGCCGACCTTTCGCCGGATAAAAAAACCATTGCTATTGATTTGCAGGGTACCATCTGGACCTTACCTGCCGATGGTGGCCTAGCCAAACCCGTTACCGACATTATGGGCGACTGCCGGCAACCCGCCTGGTCACCCGATGGAAACTGGATTGCGTTTCACGCCTTTTGGGATGGTGGCTATCACCTTTGGATGATTAAGAAAGATGGCTCCAACCGTAGACAACTGACCTTTGGAGTGTATGATGACCGGGAACCACACTGGTCACCCGATGGAAAAGAGCTAGTCTTTTCATCCGACCGATCCGGTAATTATGATATCTGGAAGTTAAACCTGACAACCGGGGCGGTTACTCAGCTAACCAAAAATCCGGCCAATGAATATAACCCGGCCTGGTCGGCAGATGGTTTGTTCATTGCCTTTGTTTCCGAACGAGCCGAAGGAGCAGGCATCTATGCTATTGACGCACAGGGTAAAGAAAAAATCTTAAGTAATACACCAGGCAAATTAGCGGCACCAGCCTGGCAACCCGATGGCAGTGGTCTGGTATTTAATGTATTGACAACATCCCAAAGCAGCTTAAAAGCGGTTATAGCTAGCAATGGAGCAGAAAAAATCATTTCCGAAGCAGCTGAAGACGTTTTCCCTTTCCGGGTGTCCTGGTTCTCGCCTACTGAAATCCTATATACGGCTGACGGGAAACTCAAACGGCGAAAAACGGATAATTCGGTCTCGCAAGAAATTCCTTTTCAAGCGACCCTCACCATCGCCAGACGTAACTACAAACGCAAGGCCTATGACTTTGACAACCAATATCCTCAGGCCGTAAAAGGAATCAAAGGGCCAACTGTTTCT
>JASGGE010000092.1:0-16087 GCA_047605205.1 Siphonobacter sp. | reverse complement strand
TTAACTACGGAAAGTCAAATTTTAGTCGCTATTTTTGCGGAAAATTTCAGAGCAATTCGGCTTTCCCACTCTGAAAAGTAGTACTCTGAATTTAATATAACTTTCCAATACTGCTGTATGGCATCAGTTAGACCCGATGAAGTATCGGCGATCCTAAGAGAACAACTTTCTGGATCCAAGTCCGCTGCCGAACTTGAAGAAGTCGGTACGGTACTTCAAATTGGTGACGGGGTAGCCCGTATTTATGGACTTTCTAATGTTCAGGCTGGGGAGTTGCTCGCCTTTGATAATGGCGTCAAAGCTCTGGCTCTTAACCTCGAAGAAGATAACGTCGGGGCTGTGTTATTAGGTGATTCTTCTGATATTAAGGAAGGAGCTTCTGTAAAACGTACTCGCCAGATTGCCTCGATCCGTGTAGGTGAAGGCATGATTGGCCGCGTGGTAAACACACTCGGAGAGCCTATCGATGGCAATGGTCCTATTGCGGGAACGCTTTATGACATGCCCATCGAACGGAAAGCTCCCGGGGTAATCTACCGTCAGCCCGTAAACGAACCTCTTCAATCTGGTATCAAAGCAATCGACGCAATGATTCCCGTAGGCCGTGGTCAACGTGAGTTAATCATTGGTGATCGCCAAACCGGGAAAACCACGGTGGCGATTGATACCATCATTAACCAGAAGGAATTTTATCAGGCAGGCCAGCCCGTTTATTGTATCTACGTAGCTTGCGGTCAGAAAGCCTCTACTATCAAACAAGTAGAACAGGCTCTTCGTAAAGCAGGTGCAATGGACTACACAGTAATCGTAGCCGCTGGTGCTTCTGATCCTGCTCCGTTACAATTCTACGCTCCTTTTACCGGAGCTGCTATTGGGGAATTTTTCCGTGATACAGGACGCCCCGCACTGGTTGTTTATGATGATTTGTCAAAACAGGCCGTTGCTTATCGTACGGTATCACTGCTTCTTCGCCGCCCACCCGGACGCGAAGCTTACCCTGGTGACGTATTCTACCTCCACAGCCGTTTGTTAGAGCGTGCCGCTAAAATCATCGATAACGATGAAATTGCTGCCACCATGAACGACTTACCAGATAGCCTTAAATCTATCGTAAAAGGTGGTGGTTCGTTAACGGCTTTGCCAATCATCGAAACTCAGGCTGGTGATGTTTCGGCTTATATTCCAACCAACGTAATCTCCATTACGGATGGTCAGATCTTCCTCGAATCGAACCTGTTCAACGCAGGTATTCGCCCTGCCATTAACGTAGGGATCTCCGTAAGCCGCGTAGGTGGTAACGCTCAGATCAAGTCGATGAAAAAAGTAGCGGGTACCCTGAAACTGGATCAAGCTCAATTCCGCGAACTTGAAGCCTTTGCGAAATTTGGTTCTGACCTGGATGCTGCTACCAAACTGACCATCGAACGGGGCCGGCGTAACCTTGAAATTCTGATTCAGAAACAAGGAGCTCCCCAACGCGTAGAAGACCAAGTCGCTATGATTTACGTTTCTACGAAAGGTCTGATCGATAAAATTCCTGTTCATAAGGTTCGTCAGTACGAAGAAGAATTTATTAGTCTGCTTCGTGAACAACACCCCGATGTGTTGCAAAAGCTGAAGGCTGGTAAATTTGACGACTCCATTACCAGTACACTCGAAAAGGTAGCTAAAGAGGTAACACTTAAGTACGAACTGGCGATAGCCTAAACGGATTGCCCATTGCTTTCCAGACGTAATGGGCTTGTTTCCATCGACTATCATTTTATCAGTGTACTATGGCAAATTTAAAGGAAGTACGTAACCGGATTGCTTCTGTCAATTCGACCCAGCAAATCACCAAAGCCATGAAAATGGTGGCTGCGGCCAAGCTGCGGAAGGCTCAGGATGCCATCATTCAGATGCGTCCCTTTGCTCAGAAATTAGGCGAAATGCTTCAGACGGTCTCTGCCGGTACAGAAGTACAAAGCCCTTATAAAGAAGAGCGGGCTATTGAAAAGGTTCTTATCGTAGTAGTTACCTCTGATCGGGGATTGTGCGGAGCGTTCAACGCCAACGTAAGTAAAGCTGCTACGGTATTGATTAACGAAAAATATGCTGCACTGAAAGCTGCTGGTAATGTAAAAATCATGTCAGTGGGCCGCAAGGGTGGTGAGTTTTTCAAGCGTCGTGCTTATACTGTAAATGATAAGTATGAAGAAACATTTACACACCTAAGCTTCGACTACGTTCGTAACGCTGCCGAAGAAATCATGCAAGGATTTCTGGAAGGCCATTATGATGTCGTTGAAATCGTTTACAACGAGTTTAAAAACGTTGCTACGCAAGTCATCAGAACCGAACAGTTTTTACCAATCCAAAGCAGCGAAGCCGCTCAGAGTGAAGTAAAAGGCGATTATATCTTTGAGCCTTCGGAAGAAGAAATCATCAAGGAGCTGATTCCGAAATCATTGAAGATTCAATTATACCGTGCCGTTCTGGAATCTAATGCTTCTGAGCATGGAGCCCGGATGACAGCAATGGATAAAGCTACGGATAATGCTGGTGAATTGTTAAAGAACCTTCGGATTGAATATAACCGTTCACGTCAGGCAGCCATCACTACCGAAATTCTTGAAATCGTTGGTGGAGCAGAAGCTCTGGCAGCTAATTAAACAGAATTCAAACATTAAAAAAGCCTTCTCTCTTCTGAAAGAAGGCTTTTTTAATGTTTACACTTATATGGGTCATCTTTTACATTATTCCCTGAAAACCAAGGTAATTCCTTCATAAAAAACATAAAAATTATTCTTTTGCCTGGAATTATAAATACTGTAATAAATATAAATTTCAGAACTTTATTTTGACTATAAAAGTAATATCCTCATATTAAGCCTCCATATCGCCAATACAAAGAAATATTATTCCCATTATCTAGTTTTAAATTCTATGCTTAGTCGCGTTGCTAATTCCATTTACTGGATGAATCGGTATGTGGAGCGGGCCGAAAATTATGCTCGTTTCGTAGACGTCAACTTTAACCTGATGCTCGACTTACCTCCTAACGTCGAGGAACAATGGGAACCTTTGATCATTGCTACCGCTGACAGTCCTGTTTTTTACGAAAATTATGATAACCCAAGTCGGGAAAACATCATTTTTTTCATGACATTCGATCCTCAAAACCCGAATTCGATCTTAAGCTGTCTTCAATATGCTCGTGAAAATGCTCGTACCGTTCGGGAAAGTATTTCGCGTGAAATGTGGGAGCAACTCAATGCCTTATATTGGAAAGTAAAAGTAGCGGCCTCGCAGTCACAAAGCTGGGAGATGCACCATTTTCAAGATTTCTATCTGGAAATACGGCTAGGGTGTCAAACGTTTTACGGTATTATTGATTGCACCATTTCCCGTACGGAAGGCTGGCATTTTGGTAAGTTGGGCTGTATGCTGGAACGGGCTGACAAAACAACCCGCTTTCTGGATGTAAAATACTTTACCTTATTACCCGACGTAGATACGGTAGGCTCACCACTAGATTTGCTCCTGTGGTCGTCGGTATTAAAATCAGTATCCGCTTATAACATGTATCGCCAGCGATTCAACAAGGTATTACCCGCCCATATTGTTGAGTTTTTAATTCTGGAACGAACCTTCCCAAGATCTGTCTTACACTGTTTAAAGCGGGCAGAGTCTTCTTTATACGAAATTTCAGGCGGAAATGTTGGTAGCACCTATAACAATGATGCTGAGCATACCATCAGTAAATTAAGAAGCGAAGTTGAATTTATGGATATTGAGGATTTATTTGATGTAGGACTACATGAATTCCTTGATACGTTCCAGTCCAAAAATAATGCAGTAGGCTCCGCTATCTTTGAAACGTATTTCGATTTAAAACCAGTGGTATAACCCGAAATAAATCCATTTTTCAAAAGGATATTTCCTATTTTTACACTTCACAGCGTTTCATGTTGTGAGGAAATTATACTTTGGCATGACCTATTGTCTCGGCATTAAGACACGAACAGGCTTACTCGCTCTGGCGGATACTCGGCTTACTTCTGGATCAGAGGTAACTACTAATAAGAAAATTTCCATCCACGAAGTAGAGCATCATTCTCTTTTTATAATGACTTCAGGCTTACGTTCTGTACGGGACAAAGCTCTTACCTATTTTCAGGAAGTAATTGATGAGCGTGATGCTAACTTTAATAAACTCTATAAAGCCGTTAATGCGTTTGGCGAACAGGTAAGGCGAGTTGCCAGGGAAGATAAACAGGCCCTTTCAGACGCTGGGTTATCGTTTAACCTTTATGCGATTGTCGGAGGTCAGTTAGAAAATGATGCCGAGCATAAGCTCTATTTGCTGTATCCGGAAGGAAACTGGATCGAAGTAGGCCCTAATACGCCCTTTTTTATCATTGGTAACACGGGTTACGGAACCCCCATTTTAAGACGCAGCCTGCGTTACGATACTTCACTAGCCGATGCTCTCAAGATCGGTTATCTTTCATTCGATTCAACGCGGGTTAGTGCCAATGATGTTGATTTCCCCATTGACGTAGCCATGTATGAACGCGACAGTTTTCATATTGTTGAGCATCGTTTTGAAAAAGAAGATGTTGAACAGATTGCCCATCAATGGGGGGCTTTACTGGTTTCGGCCGTACAACGCTTACCAAGCGACTGGATGGCTCCCATGTTTGAAAAACATCCTGCTCAGGAAGTATAATACTGCTAAATCAGAAAAGGCTGGTTTCGAGTGAAACCAGCCTTTTCTGATTTATTTTTACTACAAATTTATGGCCTCAATGCGGGTTACTTCGGGAACCGCCCGACGAATAGCATCTTCTACGCCACCCCGGAACGTCATTGCTGACATTGTACATGAACCACACGCACCTAGTAGTTCTAAACGAACCACATTGTCATCCGTAATTTCAGCAATCCGTACATTACCACCATCTGCTTCCAGATAAGGCCGAATGCTGTTCAGAGCTGATTCTACTTTTTCCTGTAAAGAATTTTCGATTTTAGTTTCCATATTTCTGCGTCTCACCCATTTAGCATTACTGACCGTATAGGTTCATTCAAAGTTAGGATAAATAGATAAATCCTGTTCTTTTGCTCTCTATTATACTGCCATTTCCACTGGCCTTGTTTTATCAAGCGTTGCATTTCTGATCGCAACACGCTGAGCTAATACTTCAGCCGTTTTTCGGAATGCTTCTGCTGTTACTGTATCGGTATACGCTGCGGCCGGTTTTCCGTTATCACCCGCTTCACGAATACCCTGCACCAATGGAATTTCACCAAGCAACGGAACTTCATAATGTTCGGCAAGCCATTTTCCTCCACCTTTACCAAACAGGTAATACCGATTGTTGGGTAATTCTTCGGGTGTAAAATAGGCCATATTTTCGACTATTCCCAAAATTGGGACATTGATTTGCGGCTGCCGGAACATTTGCAGACCTTTCTTCGCATCCGCTAAAGCTACTTTTTGGGGCGTCGTCACGACGACAGCCCCCGTAATAGGTGCTGATTGTACTAAGGTCAAATGAATATCGCCCGTTCCGGGAGGTAGGTCTATTAACAAATAATCCAGTTCACCCCAATTGACATCTCCCATTAACTGCTTTAAGGCCTGACTGGCCATTGGGCCACGCCAAACCATTGCACTATCGGCAGGCACGAGGAACCCCATTGAAATCAGTTTGACACCAAATTGCTGAATGGGATTAATCATATTCTTACCCTCTACCACCGTGACGGTTGGATGCAGATCTTCCGCTCCAAACATAACGGGAATGGACGGACCATAAATATCAGCGTCCAGGATACCTACTTTGGCTCCGGCATTTTTAAGAGCAATCGCCAAATTAGCAGTTACGGTTGATTTCCCTACTCCACCCTTTCCAGAGGCAATAGCAATAATATTTTTTACTGAATTTAATACTGTTTTGTTACCAAAGGCCGTAGTAGTGACGTCAGCAGTCATGTTAATGACAATCCGTAACTCGGGGTCTACCAGGGAATGGATGGCTTCTTCACAATTCTGGCGAATGGTTTCTTTCAGTGGGCAAGCCGGGGTGGTTAATACCACCGTAAATCGTACTTCACCAACTCCTAATTCGATATCCCTGATCATGTTTAATGTAACAAGATCTTTCTTCAAATCAGGTTCTGGAACGGTGCTTAAGGCACGCAGGATATCTTCTTTCTTAATTCGTAATTCGCCCATTGGTTCTCAAATCATCCCGCTTGTCATGCGTAAGCAGGCAGGTCTTTTTGCTAACCACAAAGGTAGCCAGTAAGTTTCGTATGGACGAAGGGAATGTTATTTCTCTTCGACTTGCAAAGTAGCCTTTGAAGGTCTGCGGTCGGAGCAGTAGATACAAGGGTAATGACTCCCTTTCAGAAAGAAGCGTTGGAATGGCTTGCAATCTTTTTAATACGCTTTTCGACCGTTTCAATTTCTTCGCTAACATCCACTGGCAATTCCCTAAGCTCAAGCAAGAGCTTATCCAGAAACCGTTGTGTTGCCTTCGAATATTCCTGAAAAGGCCGATGATGAAGTGCTTTTTGTATTTTTTGCCAATCAACAGCAAATGTTTTTAACGTTTCGTCAAAATACGTCTGTTCAAATTTCTCAAAAATATATTGTTCAGCCTGTTCGCTTGGATGCAACAAATCACTGGCATAAAAACGATAATCCCGTAGATCGTCCAGTAAGAGCTCATAAGCAGGGAAATAACTCACTGGGGAATCAACTGTTAAATAATGGCAAGCGGCTCGTAAAATCGACTTACTAACTGCATTATCAGTCATTCCATCTTTCGCGTGGCGTACAGGGCTTACGGTCAGAATGATATGTAAACCAGGATTAATATCGTGTAATAAATGATAAATCTGGCCAAACTCTTCACAAATTTCTTTAACACTTAGCAAGTTACGTTCAAATAAGCGGGCAGGTTGCTTATGACAATTTGCGACGTAAGTAACTGGCTCAGGCAAACGATAATTCCAGGCTGTTCCGAAGGTTAATACCAATACATCAACATTTCGGAGTTTTTCCTTTAATTCCTTGTGCAATTCCTGGATATGCTCTTTTAATACTGCTTTATTGTTGGCAGAAATGGAAGAATGGTAATCGTAATGTAACCAATAATCATCCACTTGTAAGAAAAGCCGATCATCAGCGGGCTGGTCTGTTAAAGCCATCCTGATCAGCTTAAACATAGCCGTCGGACTAAATAATGTACCAAACGGATTAAGCGTTGAGCTGAGTTTTAAGTATTGCAGCCGTTTTCCAAGCACTTCTGCAAAGCAAGATCCCAGGGAGATAACCCGTGAATTGAGGTTTATCTTCCAGGACGAAGCGGGGATCGAAAATTCGGTTCGGAACTGCATCGCAGGTATTGACTATCAGTGGTTAGTTAACAGCATAGTATAACAAATTCACCAATCACTATGAACTAACAACAACTATTTATTCAGCGTACTCACGAGGGCCAAAGATGGCACTACCAACACGAACCAGCGTACTTCCTTCCTGTTGGGCAATCCGGTAATCATTGCTCATTCCCATGGACAATTCCCTGAACGCTACGTTTGGGCGTTGAATACTTTTCAGACGATCGTAGAGTTGTTTAAGCCCCCGAAATTCCATCCGAACCTGAGTTTCATCTTCGGTGTTAGTAGCCATTCCCATTAATCCTATAATACGTATATTCTGGTGCCGGTTTAGCCCTTCCCAGTTCAATAAACTCTCGGCCTCTGTGGCACTCAGGCCAAATTTGGTTTCTTCGGTAGCAATATGAATCTGTAGCAGGCATTCCACTACACGCTTATGTTTGGCAGCCTGTTTATCAATCTCCTGTAATAGTTTCAAACTATCCACTGAATGAATCAGGCTCACAAAAGGCACTATATTCCGTACTTTATTCGTCTGAAGATGACCAATTAAATGCCATTCGATATCCTTCGGAAGCTCCTCCCACTTGGTCACCATCTCCTGTACTTTGTTTTCGCCGAAAACCCGTGCTCCGGCTTCATATACTTCTAAAAGAACTTTTGACGGATGCGTCTTGGTTACTGTAACTAATCGGGCTGTGGTTAGACTTTCCTGAATGTAATGCAGATTTTCAGCAATGCTCATATAAAAACGTTTGGACAAAAGTAACAGTTTTTGTCCGCATCACCGGAATCTCCTTTGCCGCCACATTACGCTGGCTTCTCAGGAAAACATACTGCTTGTTCTTGCTTTCTCCTATTGAAAATGTAGTTTTGTCAACGCATTCAAATGCATTACTTTAGAGTTATGGAACCCTACCAAAATCCCCAAACGCTGCCCCATAAAGACCCGGATAAAAAAAGTTATTTCATTGCTGCCCTGGTAGTAATGGCCATTTTGATTGGTTTATTAGGCTTTCTATATTTTAAAGAACGGAGTGAACGGGAAAATCTTTCAACAAGAACGATAGCTCAGCAACGTGATATCTTACGTGCCAATACAACGCTCGATTCCATCTCTACGCAGCTTGATGCCAAGATTGCAGAAATTCGTATGCTGGGTGGCAATATTGATGAGTTAATGCATATCAAAAATCAGCTTGAAGAAGATAAGCAGGCAATTGTCAGTGCTACCGAGTCGGAGGTCAAAAAATACGAAGAAAAGATTAAGCAGTACACCCAGGTGCTGACTCAGAAAGACCGTGATATTGTTAGGCTCAAAGAAAGCAATGGCACCTTAACCATTCAAAATCAAGAACTTGCCAATAACAATGAAGGGTTAAAAGCCGAACTCTCATCCGCTAAACAAGCCTACGGTGACTCATTAAATTCTTTGTCGGATAGTAATAAGGAACTATCCGATAAAGTAAATGCCGCCGCCGCTTTAAAAGCTCAGAATGTAATGGTTTACGCTATTAACTCAAAAGGAAAAGAGCGTGAACACATTAAGGCTGATAAAATTGACCAGATTCGGATTGCTTTTGCATTAGTAAATAATCCACTTACCCAACACAACTCCAAGGAAGTATTTGTCCGGGTCTTAGACCCTACCGGAGCCATTATTTCCGATATGGCTACGGGTTCCGGAACATTTCTATACCAGGGAAAGGAAATAGTCTTTACCACTAAAAAACAGATTGTTTACCAGGGTGATGACCAGATTGTGGATTTGATTTATCGACGCGGCATTCCTTTTAAGAAGGGAAAACATTCCATTGAACTATACTCTGAGGGATATAAAGTCGGTGAAGGTACCTTTGAAGTACGTGGCGGTTTCTTTTAACCTCCGCTGGTTCCATTTCTGATAGGCTTACTGAATACCCGGTAAGCCTATTTTTTATACGACTCTTCGCTAGCATTTACTATATTTTCAGTAAACCTTTTTCTGTTTAAAAGCTTTTTCTTACCTTTGCGGCTCATTTTACAATTTTTACATTTTTTAAACATTCCGTACTAACACCATGTCACAAAAGCAGTACGAGACAGTATTCATCCTCACTCCCGTTTTGTCTGACGTCCAGACGAAGGATGCTGTCGACAAATTCAAAAAGGTGTTGACTGATACCGGTGCTGAACTGATCCATGAAGAATCATGGGGCCTGAAAAAACTGGCTTACCCAATTCAAGGAAAAGGCACTGGGTTCTATCAACTGATTGAGTTCAAGGCGAACCCGGACGTAATCGCCGCCCTGGAGGTAGAATATCGTCGTGATGAACGTGTAATGCGTTTTCTTACTATTTCGCTTGATAAGCATGCAATTGCCTACAACGAGCGTAAACGTAAAGGACTCGTTGGTAAAAAACAAGAAGCTGCTGCAGCTGAATAACTGACACTTTAATCATTCACGATCATGTCATTACAAAACGAACCTCTGGATAAAAACCAGAACCGTAAAAAATACGACCGCTTTAAGAAAGCTGGTATTAAATACATTGATTACAAGGATCCTAACTTCCTGCTCCGTTTGTTGAATGAGCAAGGTAAAATCCTTCCTCGCCGTCTTACCGGTACTTCACTGAAAAACCAGCGTAAAGTAGCCCAGGCTGTGAAGCGTGCCCGTCATTTGGCCCTTCTTCCCTTCGTAGGCGATTCACTGAAATAGTTTACTGTTTATCATTTCCAGCATTCAACTGAACATGATTTACTGAAAACCGAAAACTCATTCAAACACAATGGAAGTTATTCTCAAAACCGATATCGCGGGGCTGGGTTATAAAAACGATCTTGTAACGGTGAAATCCGGTTACGGTCGTAACTACCTGATTCCCCAAGGCTTCGCAGTGATGGCCAGCGAGACGAACAAAAAAGTTCTTGCTGAAAACATCAAACAAGCTGCTCATAAAGCCGAAAAATTGAAAAAAGATGCCGAAGATTTAGCAAATGCTATCGGGGATCTTACACTTGAAATTCCTGCTAAAGTAGGTGAAAGCGGCCGTATCTTTGGCCGCGTTACGAATACTCAAATCTCTGACGCTCTTCGTTCAAAAGGCTTTGAAGTAGATCGTAAGAAAATTACGCTTGATTCAGAAGTAAAATCACTTGGTGATTTTACAGCTACGCTTGACTTACACAAAGAAGTGAAGCATAAAGTGAAATTCGTAATCGTTGGCGAATAATTCATTAACCAGCATTACAAAAGAAGAAACCCTATTTGGTGCATCCAAATAGGGTTTCTTCTTTTTATGAATGGTCTCAGCTTAATGATGGATCTCAGCCGTTGTTAGTGGTTAAGCGAACCAATTATTAAACGTTTGGGGTACTGCCAGACTCTCACTCCATATAGTCCAGGTCTTTCCCGAAAGTTTCATCAATACTATAATTCGAGATAAATGCTAATGCCAGGCAAACTAAGCCAACGGTCATGGCCGATCCGATTAGACCAAGATTAGAAATCAATCCCTTGAAAATCAAGCTAATGGGAATAACTGCTCCGCGAACAAAATTAGGAATGGTTGTAGTGACCGTTGCCCGCAGGTTAGTACCAAATTGCTCAGACGACATCGTCACAAACATAGCCCAATAACCGGCAAAGAAGCCTAAGGCAAAACATAACCAGTAGAATTCAGTTTGCGATAACCCACTAGACATCAGGTAAAAGACTACTAAAACTGTTGAAATTGCCAGATACAAATAGATGGCTTTTTTCCGGCTTCGGATGAATTGGCTGAAAACTCCTACCCCAAAATCCCCCAGTGAAAGGCCTGCATATAAGTAGGCAATCGTTAGATTGGGCTTAACGCCCGTTACCCCCAAGGTCTTTACTAGTTCCGGTGCAGATAAAACCAGCACTGAGATTACATACCAAATAGGAATACCAATCAGAATACAGGCAATGTATTTCTTGAAACGAGCTCCATTAGTAAACAAACTCAGAAAATCACCTTTGTTAATGGAAGATTGTTCAGCCTTTTCGAACATCGTTGACTCATACGTACCCAAACGCAAAGCCAATAAGGTTAAGCCCATTCCGCCACCGATAAAATACAGCACTCGCCAATTAGGAATCCATTCGGGTAACAAAGCGGCGAATACAGCTCCTGATGCTCCGAAACCTGCTACTACCAGCGTTCCATACCCTCGTTTTTCTTTAGGTAATGTTTCATTCACCAGGGTGATACCTGCCCCTAATTCACCAGCCAAACCAATGCCCGCTATAAAACGCAAAACTGCGTAAGTGGTTAAATCATTAATAAACCCATTAATACCATTAGCCAGTGAATACATCAGGATAGAACCAAACAAAACCGATTTCCGGCCTTTTTTATCGCCAATAATACCCCAGACAATTCCGCCAATGAGCATACCGGCCATTTGCCAGTTAAAAAGATTGGTTCCTTGAGTAAGTAATTGATCTTCAGTAACTCCGAGATCCCGTAAACTTGGGTTTCGAATGACACCGAATAGTATGAGATCGTATACGTCTACGAAATAGCCTAGTGCTGCTACTAGCACCAGTAAATACGCAGAACGATTGGTCTCCGTAGAAATGGATACCGATTTAGACATTTGTAATTGGGGGTCTGTGAAAAATCGGGCCAAAATACGGCAGCTTCAGAATAGTTGCAACGTTTTAGGCAATTTGATAAACGTTAGTCCGTTAGAAGAAATTTTAGCCCATTCGTTAATACAAGATTTATATTCTCGACATAATCAGCGATCGTTGGGCATCTAATTTCAGAAAAATAAAAAGCAAGATAGTGAACGACCATAAACCCGACCCACCATAACTGAAGAATGGCAGGGGTATTCCGATTACAGGCATAAGGCCAATGGTCATGCCGATATTCACCAAAAAATGAAAAAAGAAAACTGACACCACGCCATAGCCATAAACACGGGCAAATTTAATCCGCTGTCGTTCGGCCAGGAAAACCAGTCGCAGAATCAAGGCCGTAAATAAGCCCACCACAACCAGGCTTCCGAAAAAGCCATGCTCTTCACCAACAGTACAAAAGATAAAGTCAGTGCTTTGCTCGGGGACGAAATCAAACTTGGTTTGCGTTCCCTGTAAGAAACCCTTTCCAAAAATCCCCCCCGAACCAATTGCAATTTTAGACTGAATGACATTCCATCCTTTGCCACGCTTATGACTATTTGGATCAATCAATACTTCGATACGAGCCCGCTGGTGAGGCTCCAGTATGTGGTTAACGATAAAATCAGAAGCCAGCACCATACCCATACAAGCCACATAAATCAATGCGATAGAGGTAAACGTTTTTTTATTTCGCTGGTATCGTGGTAAGAAGAGAATGACTAACCCGGCAATAACCGCCAAAGCCAAAGCAATATAGAGAGCGTCGACCGTAAGAGCGAGTACAAATAAACTAGCCGACACAATAATAATCAATGGAAAAAAACCGGGTAACCCTTCCCGGTAGAGCATTAACATAAATCCCGCGAATACCAGTGTTTGCCCTGTTTCTTTAGAGAGTAAGATCAGAATTATAGGGATAATCATGAAAATGGCTACGTTAGCCTGATCCTTAAACTTGGTAAGGTTAATACCGGGTGTGCTTACGTATTTAGCAATCACCAGCAAGGTGGCTGTTTTAGCAATTTCTGAAGGCTGAAACCCAATAGGCCCAATTCGAAACCAGGAATGAGACCCTTTGATATCAGCACCCAGAAAAAGTACGGCTACTAATAACAACAGGACAAAGCCGTATATGTATATCGCGAAGGTTTCCCAGAATCGATAATCAATAACTAGTATGGCAATGATAATCAGCACTGAAAAACCTAGAAAAACGAGTTGCTTACCCGAATTAGTATCAAAGTTAAAAATACTGATCGGGGCATCCGGGTTATAAACAGCGGCGTAAATATTAAGCCAGCCCGTGAGTACGCAGGCTAGATACAATGCTACGGTAAGCCAATCGAGGCGATTAAGAATGCTATTCTCGCGTGAAGCCAATGTCTTATGGGGTTGATTTGAGTACGAACTAAAATGTCAGGTTACTTCTGAGCCAGCACGGGCAGCTTTTTGCTTTTCTGTACGATCAGGGGTTTAGTCACCTGCTTGTGAGCCGAAGAATCAGTTTTGGGGGTCTTCTTAGGGGCGTTAGGTAGATGCAGCAAGTACCGGTTCATCATTTCCTGTTCCATTGCTTTATGAGTAGTGTGCCCCTTGATATACTTCTCAGCCACCATCATACTGATTGGGCCAGCGGTGGTTCCGCCCCATTTCCCGAAGTCAACTACCGCCGCAATTGCAATTTTAGGATTAACCCGTGGAGCAAAGCAAATAAATACGGAGTTGTCAATCTGCCCCGGACGATTTTGAGAAGTACCTGTTTTACCGCAGATCTCCAGTTCATTCAGAAAATTACGCGGCGTCACTGTACCATTACTTACGGCGTCACGCATTCCTGAAATCAGAATCTCAAAGTTTTTGTAATCAATATCAACGGAATGCTTTTCGGTATATTCAGGGAGTGGAGCCGCATTAGGCGAACCAATTGCCCGGACAATATGCGGGGTAATGTACCACCCACGATTCGCAATAATAGCAGCCACATTAGCCAGTTTCAGCGGTGTTACCAGCAGTTCGCCTTCCCCAATTCCTACGGAATATATATTTGAGAACTTCCAGTTATTCTCGCCTTTATTGCGTTTGTTATAATACTCAACGTCAGGCAATAATCCCTTTTTCTCGTACGGAAGGTCAATCCCTAATTTTTGCCCAATACCGAATTTGGCTACCTGGTCATGCCAGCGGGTTAAACCAACTTTCGATTTCCTGAAGATATCCTGTTCGTCATTATTATAAATGATTCGACGGAACACATGGTAAAAATAAGGGTTACAGGACCGTTGAATGGCCGTATGCAAATCACTTGAAGAACGCCCGCAATGACAGTTCATCCGGATTCCGGAATGGCCTAAAATAGTGCCCGGCGTGATGGCTCCCTGCTGCAAACCTACCAGCGTCTCAATGGTCTTGAAGGTAGAGCCAGGACGGTAGGTTCCCTGTAAGGCACGGTTTAATAACAAGTTATAGGGATTTAGGGCAACTTTTGCGTAGTTCTTGGAATAATTACGGCCTGCCAGCAACTTAGGATCGTAAGAAGGCGAAGAAACCATAGCCAGTATTTCCCCCGTACTTGGGTCAATAGCAACCAGACTTCCTGATTTATTCTGAAAAAGACTATCTGCAAATTCCTGCAGATCCAGATCAATCGAAGTATAGAGGTTCTTGCCCACTATGGGTGTCACGTCCATAGCACCATCTTTCCAGGCACCTTTAATAACTCCGTGGACATCTTTCATAATGTACTTCACTCCTCTTCTACCCCGTAAGGTTTCCTCATAATATTTTTCAAGGCCACTCTTCCCAATGTAGTCTCCCTGACGATAGTAACTTTCGCCATTTTCTTCCTGCTCTTCTAGTTGTGCAGGACTCACTTCAGCTACATAACCAAGTGTATTCGCTAATACTGAGGTGTTATACGTTCGGAATGAGTTGGTCTCAAAGGTGAAGCCGGGATAATCCACCATAGCATCCTGAACGCGGGCAAAGTCTTCTACCGACAATTGTCGCATAAATAAAGAAGGTTTGTATTTAGAGTAGGTTTTTGCTACCGCATACATACTGTCGAACTCAACCTTCGTAATTCCCAACAAATGGCATAACCGCAGCGTATCCGGAATTTTTGCTTTCTTGGGCGTAATGTACAAGTCGTAAGTAGGAGTATTATAAACGATTAATTTACCCTTACGATCGTAAACCTGTCCTCGATTTGGAATTTGAATGACCTGCTCGATGGCATTATTCACCGCAGCTTCCGAATATCCCTCGTCAATAACTTGTAAATAAAATAACTTAGCTAAATATATAACAGCCACCAGGATTACAAAACCCTGAATAATCCGCATTTTCAATTCTTGCATGATTCCAATCCATAACCTCTCTGGGGAGGTAATCTTAACTACAAAATTTGTAGTTTTTTAAGGAATTGACAAACTATAATTCCCCCAATAGAAAAAAATATACGCCTGGTTCACTCCATAAAGTTTGATGTGTAACGGTTTGAAACCTAGGCATATTATCCAGAAAACATTCTAATTTATTTGAAGCCAAATCGTCAAAAATAAGTCAAATATATCCATAAATAACACCATTTAAATATCTTGATTTAATCCAGTATTTATTTTTACTATTTTATACTACTTATCAGAAACAGCCCTTGTCTTTTTCAAAGGCATCGCTTTCTGATACTGTTGAAAAAATATCCTGACAAATTTTCCGGTTTCCCTTTCTACGGATTTTTAGTAGGCAGATACCTATGTCATTTCGAATTAATCCGTTATTAATCAAGCACATAAGGTTTTACAAGATCTTCTTGGAGAGCTATATGAAATAATATTTTATGCTTATTTATTCTAATTTGGTAGGCCGGTGATTGTCTTAGAACAATATTTGTAGCTTTAAATTCCAATATATTTTACAGAGGACTGCAGATTACAAACGGCATTTTGTCTTTTTGTGATCTGAATGGTTGGACAAATCCGGATTCGAATGGCTCAAAATCTTGAATCACTTACCCCCCGCCAGATTGTAGCGGAACTAGATAAATACATTATTGGCCA
>JASGGE010000091.1:0-16233 GCA_047605205.1 Siphonobacter sp. | reverse complement strand
CCTTCCTTGATTTAGGAATGAAAACAATCATTCAAAAAACTGTTTTCGCTTAGATGATATTATATTTTATGGAAATACCTTTGTATAAACCAATGAAAATCAAACGTTTTCATCCTATCTATGAAAAACATATTGATCGCCACCGACTTTTCAGAAAATGCAAAACCAGCAGTTGAATGGGCTCTGCAATTGGCATGTCATACGAATTCTACCTTGCATATTCTACATACGTATTTACCCGTTTATCCGATGACTGAAACCGTTGCAGGGCCTTCGGTTATGGTTGAATGGGAGGAAACCTACCGCGTTTCGGCTCAGGAACGAATGGATAAACTGGCTGTGGAACTCAAAACGCGTTGTCCTAAAGTTGAAACACACCTGGAATTAGGGCCTTTAACTACCGTGATTGAAGAACTGGTGACAGACAGTTCCATTGATCTGGTTGTGATGGGCCGTAGTGAATCAGGCGGCTGGATTTTCGAGTTATTGGGTAGTGCAGCTACTCAACTTATTGATGATATATCAGTGCCTGTATTGGTAGTACCTGCAGAAGTAACGCAGTTTAAAATAGAAAGAATTGCGTATGCTACTCAACTCGAATTTGACGAGCTGAAAGTACTTAAAGAAATATACCAATGGGCTGATGATCTTAATGCTAGCGTACAGTTAATTAATGTACAAACAGAGCGAGAGCCAAACATTAATTCAGATGAAGACGCTTTGGAAGAGATTCGTGCCGCTTTTCCTACCCGGCATACTATGGTATTACAGCGTACAGCTCATTCCGTTGAAGAGGGTATTAACGAACTCGTAATCGATACTGAAGCAGATCTGCTGGTAACGGCTAGTCATCACCGAAACTTGTTTACCCAGATTGTTAATCCCAGTAATTCAAGGAAACTTTTATTACATAGCCATATCCCAACGATGGTTTTTAGTCTTGGAAAGCACGAAATATAATCCATTGTAATGACGTATCAAACGCCTGATGGCCAGCAACTTTCTGGTAATTCACCTGTTCAGATTTTGGAATCTCTGCGTGATTCTTCCGATGAAAGTGAAGAACAAGACCTGGAAACGTATCTTGATAAACTGATTGAAGAGGTAAAAGAAGACTTTAATGTGGAAATTGTCGACCGAGATTTGGCAAAGGTTTTACCGGATTTATATTTGACATTGATTGAAGACTAATCAATCTGGGGGAACAATAAAAGAAAAACCTCACTGCCAGAGTGAGGTTTTTGTGAAATTTCGTTGGCCGACAAGGATTCGAACCCTGAATAAGAGAACCAAAATCTCCTGTGTTACCATTACACCATCGGCCAGTCCGTTTTCGTGGTGCAAATATAGTTGGTATCAAAGGCCTTTGTCAAGCAATAGGATTAATATTTTTAGTTTATAGTCCAGTAAAAAGAGTTCTGCTTTATAATAAATACTTGATAATAAGATTACTAGGTGGATAAGAAAAGGTATGTTTTTGTTCCTACATCAACTAAATCGCTCATTGCCGCAAATAGGTTACCACATGGCAGGTATATAAAAAAGGCTTCTCAAATACGGATATGAGAAGCCTTTTATTACGAAAATAGCTCTTATTGAATGGCAGCTGTTTCGATTTTGGGATCAATTTTCTTTATCAGACCTTGCAATACTTTACCAGGGCCGCATTCAATAAACAAATCAGCACCGTCCAGCTGCATATTCTGAACAGACTGTGTCCAGCGAACAGGAGCCGTTAATTGTGCCATCAGATTAGCCCGTATTAAAGCTACTTTTGTGGCGGGTTGAGCATTTACATTTTGATAAATCGGACAGCTAGGATCACGGAATGTAGTGTTTTCAATAGCGGAGGCGAGTTCTTCACGGGCGGGTTCCATTAAGGGAGAGTGAAAGGCTCCGCTTACGGGAAGAGGCAACACCCGTTTAGCACCAGCCGCCTTCAGCCGTTCGCCTGCAAGCCGTACGCCTTCGTGGGTGCCTGAAATTACCAACTGGCCGGGGCAGTTATAGTTTGCAGCTACAACAATTTCACCAGATTCATTCTGTACTTCTTCACACAATTTCGCCACTTGTTCGTCTGCTAATGAGCTCAGTACGGCCGCCATTGTGGAAGGATTGATTTCACAGGCTTTTTGCATAGCCAGGGCCCGCTGAGACACTAGTTTCAAGGCATCTTCAAAAGAAAGAGCACCGGCTGCTACTAAGGCTGAAAATTCACCTAAAGAATGACCCGCCACCATATCCGGCAGGAAGTCAGGAGCAATGCCTGCCATGACTACAGAATGCAGGAAAATAGCAGGTTGGGTAACTTTGGTTTGTTTTAATTCTTCATCTGTTCCGCTGAACATGATGTCTGTTAAGCGGAACCCTAAAATTTCGTTTGCGTGCTCGAACAGGGTACGGGCTTTATCTGAACGATCATACAGGTCTTTGCCCATACCTGAAAATTGTGACCCCTGACCGGGGAAGACATATGCCTTCATAAAGAAATGTAAGTGATTGCTCCGCAAAAGTAGGGGAGAGTTTTCGGTTTTAGCTGATTAACACAGTGGGAATTGATAAGCTGACAGTGTTCGGGTATTATCTAAGCCACAAAACGTGCTTTTTCGGCAGGTGTCGGGATACGGCAGGTTTGCGTTTTGCCAAACCAGTTGTATCGGTTACGAGCAATGAATGTATAGAAATGATCTCGAAGAAAACGAGGAATAAACCTGAAGAAGTATAGCCATTTCCATCCCTTTACGTGGTGGGCAATTCGCAGGATTGCTTCTGACTTTTCGTATAATTGATTGTTTTCCAGCAGCAGTATACTATCAAAATCAGTGAGATTACGGTCAAATTGTTTTAGGATACGTTGCCCGATTTCCGATTGAAGAGAAGCAAACTGATGTCTCCCTCCATCGTGATCCATTACGTAGTTGATAGTAGCATTGCAAAAATTGCAGATCCCGTCAAATAGAATTAAAGTCATTCTTAACGCATAGCTATGTTGTGAGCGGCTGTATTTTTCCAAACAGTTTGTAACAAAAAAAGAAGCCCAGCTGGGCTTCTTTTTTTGTGGATATTATCGAATTACCTGAATCCAGCCTTTGTAAGCGGTTGGCTTCGATTCAGTGGCTTGATTCAGCCGCTGGTAGTAAACCTGAGCTTCATAGTAATAGGTGCCAGCAGAAACCAGTTTCCCATCTTTCGTACGGCCGTCCCAGTGAATTTGAGGATCATCCGAACGTTCAAAGATTTTCACACCCCAACGGTTGTACACGGTGAAATGAATACTCTTTACAAAACGAGGGCAATTCATTGGTACGAAAGTATCATTCTTGCCGTCACCATTTGGTGTAATAACGTTGGGTAATAAAATATCAGGACAATTGTCTTTACAAACGATATTACTGGGATTTGACTCAATTCCGAATCGGTTAATGGCTGTTACGTAATAACATCCAGCGTAACTACTGAGCGTATCATGTAGAAATGTCTGGGTAGGTGCCTCAACCGTCCCAACCAGTGTAAAATCATCACTTTCTTCATAACGTTTGTAATAGACGTTGTACTGGATAATGTACGGATCACAAGTCTGACCATTTGACTGGGTAGTTGGCTCAGTCCAGGTCAGTGTGTTACTATACGGAGCTGATTCACATTCTCCCTGGATGTAAGTAGTACAGTCTAACGGATCAAGTGTTAAAACCGGAGCACAGGGTTTAGTCGTATCAGATGGTGATAAACATAAGCGTTGAGAATAGTTATACAATAAATCAGTCTGGATACTTGTATTATTATATCTTCCTACTGTTAATACACGATAACAATAAGTGGAGTCTGTAGAAAGAGTCGTACTGATATCCCCGTCAGCGGTATATGCATCTGTTCCGTCATCTGTATATTGGAATGATCCTGATACGGTAAGTTCCTTAATCAGATTATACTGGTTCGTTTGATTATCAACCCGATAAATACGGTGTGTCTGATTGTTGTTGTTCCACGGAACATTGGCCTGCCAGGTAAGCTGAATAGCCTGTGACTGAGCCGAACCTGTAAGCCAGACGCTGCTGGCTGCTGCAGATGAATCAACAAATACGCCACCTGTAGTGTACAATGCCAGTCGGTACCGATAGGGGTAGGTTTCAGTATTCAGACCACTGTCTACATAAATGGTGTCACCACTAATGTTAGACAGATTTGTATTGATACTGGCTATTTGGGTAAAACCTGTTCCATTCAGGCCTGTTGTACGATACAGTCGATATTGGTAGTCACCAGTATATGTGCTGCCTGCACCAATCGGCCGCATCCATTTTACAGTAATTTGCCCCTGTGTAATGTGCGTACTGTCTACTGTGACATTGGTGATGTACAGTATGGACGGTTTGATAGCCTCACAAGCCTGATCTGAAAAAGTACTTGTAAATTCAGTCAGATTGTTGGCTCCGTAAAAGTGAGCGGCAATACGATAACTATATTGAGAGGTCTCACTGAAAGTAGCAGACGTATCAGTATAGGTAGTAGTAGTTGACGGGACGCGGGTAACTTCCGTATATCCTGCCGGAGCAGCCGGATTACAGAGGTCAACGGTAAGGTCTGTACAGCCTTCTTTTCGATAGATAATAATCTCAACATCGTCGTCAGCACAGGGGTAGGCATCCCAGGTGAGCACAAAGCCATTTCCGGTAGTACTTGGTGTTGCCTTTAAATTGGTAGGTGCAGGAGCTACTACTTTAATATTTACAATTTTGCTGTCAATCAGAGTAGGCTGAACGGAACCCGGATTATCCGCTACTTTAAACAGCACCGGATACGCCAGTTCCCTGATATGATCACAGGTTGTTTGCCAGCTAAAAGTGCCTGTTCCCGGGCTGCTTTGTGGTTGGCTTGGTGTAGTGAAAGTAGCAAAAGGAGCTGTAATCTGGTCAGTACCATTGGGAGATTGCTGATAAACCCCACCTGATGAAGAAATGGTTACAGTGTTACCATCTGGGTCTGTTCCTGTTACTGTAAAATTAACCGCCGTCCCGGCTTCTATACAAATATCGTCTGGAACAGTGATTGTGGGCCGTTTGTTATTGCAATCACTCACAATAATCTGCATATCACGGGTAATTTCCCCGATTTTTACACCATTACGCCATTCCTCAATAACGAAAGCAACATTATACTGTCCGGCACAAACCGGAGCATCCCATATTAAGTCTCCGGTAGTTGAATTAATAGAATAGCTGGCAGAGGCTGTCCCGGCTTCATTGGTACCCGTACAGCTAGGTACTACGTTAGGCTGGACAAAACTCGGCACCACATATCCAGAGCACGACTCGCCCACCTGAGTGGTTTTACACTGAGTAATATGGTAAGCGAGGCTATCCCCATCGGCATCAAAGGCATTTGGGTTATGAATATATCGTTGGCCCACACAAGCTGTAAAATCTACCGGAGGATTAAGCATTACTGGTGTATTATTCAAACCCAGAAAAGAGTTAATCATCAGGGTTGACTCTACGTAAAAAGGATAGTTAACAGAATTGCCGTTGGTGATATTAATCGTATTCGCATTCCGATTGTCAATTCCTACTGAGATGGTATAAGTCCCCGGAGCACTAAATGTGTGGGTAGTCTTAAACATAAGCCGTCTGGTATCATTGCCGACATCTACCAAACCGCCATTCGAAAGGCCTGTTGTATATAAAGGAACCACCTCTACGGCTGATCCGTCCCCAAAGCACATCGTGACATCTGTTTGCAAATCCGTTGCTGCTTTCCCTCCGTTGGCTTGATAATCGCAATAAATGGTTAGAGTTACTTCGTACGTCAGGGTTTGATCAGAAGTACGTCGGGCAGTAATCTCCCCTGCACGTACGTGGGTGGCCCAAGCCGAAGGAGCAAGGCCACATAAAAGAATGGCTATTACTCCAAAAAGGCGGTAAAGGGTTCTCATTGTAAATGTTTTATTATCAGGATAATCGGTTTATTGTCAGATAATTAATTTAAAAAAGAATACTTCCCAGGTGTTTCATAGAAAATGATCGGCTCTGAAAACCTGACTCAAAAAAACACGTAAAATGAGGTAGCCTGAACAGAAACATTGCTTTTTCGGGCTCAATGTACACGATTCAGAACGTCTTTCGGCTAGGATGAATCGGTTTTTTGAAGGTTTTGTTGTTCTGCTTAAAGAACAATCCATAAATACGAGCATACTAAAATAGAGTCTAAAGGTGGAGTAGGGGCGTTTCAACATGATAATCCGAATGCTGAACGTAATAAGACGACAAAAGGTATTTTTAATTAGCAAAAAATCAGAAATTGACTTTGGCGGCCAAGCGTTTGTGCTGTAGTTTTGGCGGTTAATAACGGGCGAACCCCTTTTTTTACACAAGTTCTTTCGAGGCAAAAAAACAATGTCCTGGGTAACACAAACCTTTTCGAGTACGCTGGGCCGCAAACTCATTATGTCATTGTCGGGGTTGTTTCTATGCAGCTTCCTGATTGTTCACATGAGCGGTAACCTGCAACTGTTTTACAATGACGAAGGATTAGCCTTCAATAAGTACGCTGTTTTTATGACAACGTTCCCGTTGATTAAGGTGATTTCCTATGGATTGTATGCATTAATTTTAGTTCACGCCATTGACGGGTTGTTATTAGCAGCGAAAAACCGGAAGTCTCGCGGAGCACAACGGTATGTAGTTGTTCAGAATCAGAGTACCTGGGCTAGCCGTAACATGACGATTTTGGGTACTATTCTGTTGCTGTACATCATTGTACACATGCAGAATTTCTGGTACCAATATAAATTTGGCCATGTGCCTTATCGTCAGTACGAGCAGAGTATGGTAACAGGTGACATTACTTCTTCTGAGTACAGTGGTGAGCCTATCAAAGGTAAAATGGAAGAGTTCGTACGGGAAGAAACGCAAACGCGGGTAACCATTGTTAAAGATCTGTATCTGGAAACAAAAGAAGCATTCAGGAATCCTATTCTGGTAATCTTCTACGTATTGGGTATGGTAGCTTTAGCGTATCACCTGGTGCATGGTTTCCAAAGTGCCTTCCAGACCTTGGGATGGAATCACCCTAAGTATAATCCTCTGATTCGCTTTATTGGCATTTGGGTGTTCGCAATTGGTATCCCTTTAGCCTTTGCTGCAATGCCGATTTACTTCTACGTGAAGAGCCTGGGAGCATAATGCTTTGCTACTTGTTCTGGGTGAATACTTAATTATTCTTTTGAGTGATGCCGGCTTAATGGTCCGGATGATATAAACTAAAATAGTATGGCAACGTCCCCTAAATTGAATGCCAAAATACCCGACGGGCCACTGGAAACGAAATGGACAAAGTACCGTTCGACCATGCCACTCGTTAACCCTGCCAATAAACGGAGCTTGGAAATCATCGTTGTCGGAACGGGATTAGCCGGAGCTTCCGCAGCCGCTACGCTGGCCGAGATGGGGTACAAAGTAAAAGCCTTCTGCTTCCAGGATTCAGCCCGTAGGGCTCACTCCATTGCGGCACAGGGTGGAATCAACGCAGCAAAAAACTATCAAAATGACGGTGACTCTGTTTATCGTCTTTTTTACGATACCATTAAAGGTGGTGACTACCGGGCTCGAGAAGCAAACGTATACCGTTTGGCTCAGGTTTCTGGAAATATTATTGACCAGTGTGTAGCCCAGGGGGTGCCTTTTGCCCGTGAATACGGTGGCTTGCTTTCAAACCGTTCATTTGGTGGTACGCAGGTTCAGCGTACATTCTATGCCGCTGGACAAACCGGTCAGCAGTTGTTACTTGGTGCTTATTCGGGCTTGCAACGCCAGGTTGGTGCAGGAACGATTGATATGTATACTCGTCATGAAATGCTTGACGTAGTTATTATTGATGGAAAGTGCCGCGGTATTATTGCCCGTAATTTAGTAACTGGTGAAATTGAGCGTCATTTTGGTCATGCTGTATTGCTTTGCTCAGGTGGTTACGGGAACGTATTCTACCTGTCTACCAATGCAATGGGTTCAAACGTAACGGCTGCCTGGAAAGCTCACCGTAAGGGAGCATTCTTCGGTAACCCCTGCTTTACCCAAATTCACCCGACCTGTATTCCAGTTTCTGGAGATCACCAGTCTAAACTGACGCTGATGTCCGAATCACTTCGGAATGATGGTCGGATCTGGGTTCCCAAAAAACAAAACGATATCCGTCCCGCAAATCAGATTCCAGAAGACGAACGCGATTATTATCTGGAACGTCGTTATCCAGCTTTTGGTAACCTTGTCCCACGTGATATTGCGAGCCGGGCTGCTAAAGAGCGTTGCGATGCAGGTTATGGTGTAGGGACATCGAAGATGGCTGTATACCTGGATTATGCCTCCGCAATTGTTCGTTATGGTAAGGCAGAAGCACACAAAAACAATATCCACCACCCGTCTGATGACCAAATTCAGACTATGGGTAAGGCAGTTGTAAAAGAAAAATATGGTAACCTGTTTGACATGTACAAACAGATTACGGGTGAAGATCCTTACGAAGTGCCCATGCGGATATATCCAGCAGTCCACTATACCATGGGAGGCCTTTGGGTGGATTATAACCTGATGACTACCGTGCCTGGGTTATATGCTTTGGGCGAAGCAAACTTCTCAGATCATGGTGCCAACCGCCTGGGTGCATCTGCTTTGATGCAAGGGCTGGCCGATGGCTACTTCGTAATTCCGTATACTATTGGAGCTTACCTGGCCGGTGAAATCCGCACGAAAGCAATTCCAACCGATCACCCCGCTTTCATAGAAGCCGAAAAAGAAGTTAAGGAGCGGATTAACAAGCTACTTACGATTCAGGGGGCCAAGTCGCCAGAAGCTTTCCACAAAGAATTAGGAAAAATTATGTGGGAAAAATGCGGAATGGCTCGTAACGCACAAGGCTTGGCTGAAGCAGTGAAAGAAATTCAGGCTCTGAAAAAAGAATTCTGGGCGAATGTAAAGGTTATGGGTGATGCGGATGAGTTTAATCCGGAATTGGATAAAGCAAACCGCGTTGCTGACTTCATCGAATTAGGCGAGCTGATGTGTATTGACGCCCTGAATCGGAATGAATCCTGTGGAGGCCACTTCCGGGAAGAATATCAAACCGAAGAAGGCGAAGCCCTGCGTGACGACGAAAACTACATGTACGTAGCCGCGTGGGAATACAAAGGTGAATCAGATTGGGAGCTCCATAAAGAAGAACTCAACTACGAAAACATCAAAATCGCTCAGCGGTCATATAAATAAGTGGTTAACAGTTATAATGGTTAACAAACACAATGGAAGGCAATATGAACCTGACGTTAAAAGTTTGGCGTCAAAAAAATAGTAAAACGGAAGGCCGCCTGGAAACGTACCAGCTTTCCGGCATTTCTGAGGACATGTCTTTCCTCGAAATGTTTGATGTTCTCAACGAAAAACTTGTTGTTGAAGGTAAAGAACCCGTAGCTTTTGATCACGACTGCCGCGAAGGAATTTGTGGAATGTGTTCGATGTATATCAACGGGCGGCCCCACGGGCCTTTACAAGGTGTAACAACCTGCCAGTTACACATGCGGAGCTTTAAAGATGGTGATACCATTGTGGTAGAACCCTGGCGAGCTCAGGCATTTCCAGTTATTAAAGATTTAGTGACCGATCGTACCTCATTCGACCGCATTATTTCTGCTGGTGGATTTATTTCGGTAAATACGGGTAATGCTCAGGATGCTAACTCGATACCCGTCCCTAAGGAAGATGCAGATGCTGCCTTTATGGCCGCTGCGTGTATTGGTTGCGGAGCTTGTGTAGCCGCTTGTAAAAATGCCTCTGCAATGTTATTTACTTCCGCGAAGATTTCTCAACTTGCGTTGTTACCCCAAGGTCAGGCAGAACGTACCAGCCGTGTGAAAAAAATGATTGCCCAGATGGACGAAGAAGGCTTCGGTGCCTGCACAAACACAGGAGCCTGTTCTGCGGAATGCCCTAAGGGGATTAGTATGGAAAATATTGCCCGAATGAACCGCGAGTTCTTCTCGGCAGAAATTACGACAAAAGAGTGAAAGGTCATAAATACCTATGAAAAAGGGTGGTCAGATTTCTGATTGCTCTTTTTATTTTATTGTTGACCAACTGATTATCAACAAATTAAAATATATTATTCTAAAGCATTACTTTATAATCAAATTAAATAAGTATTTTTCAGGCGATTTTCTTTCGCCCTTAAAACTACTTAACTTAAAAAAACGTAATTCACAGTACCGGAAACTATTCAATATTTGAATCTATGACCCGTATTCTTCTTACCCTTCTAGGAAGTTTGCTTATTCTTAACGTATGCTCTTCCTCACTATCTGCTCAAAGCGACCCACCTAAACGATTAACGCTTCGGCAATGGCGTAAACAGTATCAACAGGCTAAAGTGGTGAATACTACCCGGCTTGATACACTATCTAGTTGTGATACCGCTACGTACATTCCTGCCTTGGTTCATTCTCCCTGGCGTTTATCCATTCCTTTTGGTCCTGGTGTAGCCTATTGTGGTTCGTTCGATGGAACCTTTAATCACTATCGGGACAAAACACTCTTTAATGGTGTTGGCTTGAGCCTTGGAATAGGAGCGGATTACTTTTTTAATCCAGCTGCCCGGTTTCGTTTTGGTTTAGGTGGAGAATTTGGCTATCATCGTTTTTTTGTTCGTAAAGGCTACAAAGATTATTTGTATGGATTGTCCGATGCTCTCGGCATTCCGCGTAGCCAGGTAGAATTACGAAAACGTGCTTCCGAAGACTTCTATTTTGTTGTAGGGCCTGTTATTACTTATAATTTAAGTAAAAAACCCGTAAGCAGCTTTATTGAGGCTTCAGCACGAGCTGGTATTTTTCGTACGGAAGCGGCTTTGATTGGAGCCATTCGCCCAAGTACGAACGAGATTATTGCATTAGCCTCACCTACCGATAAAGTATGGCACCCAGGTGTTAAAGGAAATCTCGGTATTTTTTTCCCTTTCGGGAATAACTGGTTTGGAGGTGTGCAGGCAGGTGGCTATTATACCCGTGTGAATTACTTTACCATCACACAGGATGGCCACATATATGAATTCAAGCGTAAACACGGAGGCTTTGATATTCAGCTAGCGTTACGCCATACCTTTAATAAGGTAGAATTGGCACAGGTAAAACCTGCTGAGTGTCCATCCTGCGTGATGCCTTCTAATTTGGCTATTAGCGTGAATGGACAGAAGGTGAATGGTCTGACGTTCTACGACAGTACTGTGAATAGTACACCAGTAATTACTTGGGAAAGTGGCGGATCACAGATTGGCGAAACCTATACCATTCGTATTCATCGGAAAACCCCTTCAACGGATTCACTCGTTTACTCTCAAAGTGGCTTAGTGGCTCGTGAGCTGCAATGGCCTGCCGAACTGAAAACCACTCAATTAAACCAGAGTACCTACTATTATGTCACTGTACACGCAGAGCGGGATAATAAATGCGGGCATTGTGTAAGTGAAGTGGCGACTACTAGTTTAGGCTATGAGAAAATTCTTCACGATACTACAGTAGTGAAAGTACCACCTACTGTTCAGTGTAAGGTTACTTATTATACCTTTAAACGTGGAAAAGAACGTGATATCGTTAAATACGGTAAGAGCGTAGGTTGCGTAGGTTGTATTTGCCCTGTGGATACTATCACAACAAGACCAATGGTACGGGTAACATTAGGAGAAGATTACCTGAGCGATTGCCCAGAAAACTTCAAACCAACCCAGGTACCTGCTCACGTGAAGATTCCATCGTGGGGACGTAACTTGACGATCGTAGTTGAACGTTCTGTACAAGTTGGAACTTCTGGTACACCAATTAAAGATCAGAAAACGTACAAAGGAACAGCTCAAGCTAACGGATTCATTACCATTCAACCTGAAAAAAAGAAGAAAGGTAGACGTTAAAAAAGTTGAACCATAAATTCAAAAGCCCCACTGAATTTTTCAGTGGGGCTTTTGAATTTATGGTCATTTATTCGGTATTTGAAAAATGAAGGCTATAATTCCCGACGAATTTTGGCAATTGGAATATCCAATTGCTCCCGATATTTTGCAACAGTTCGTCGGGCAACCGGATACCCTTTTTCAGTTAGAAATTCCTGAATTTGCTGGTCTGTCAGAGGAGATTTTTTATCTTCTTTTTCAATGATTTCGACTATAGCCTGCTGAATTTCCCGGTTAGATACTTCCTTCCCGTCTTCGTTTTTAACGCCTTCTGTGAATAAGTCTTTCAGGTTAATGAGTCCGAAAGGTGTTTGGGCGTATTTGCCGGAAGTAACCCGCGAAATGGTCGAGATGTCCATTCCAATTTTATCGGCGATATCCTTTAAAATCATAGGTTTCAGACGCTTTACATCGCCCGTTAGGAAATAATCCCGCTGAAACTCAATGATGGCTCGCATGGTGTTTAGCATCGTTTGTTCACGCTGTTTCAATGCATCAATAAACCAACGGGCAGAATTGAGCTTACTTTTAACAAACTGAGCTGTTGCCCGGTCATTTTTATTACGAGCTTCGGCTATTTCCAGCATTGACTTATTTAGTCGGATACTAGGCAAATCACGTCCATTTAAGTTTACCTCAAAATGCCCATTATCATTCGTGACAAAGTATTCAGGGACAATATTTTCGTTAACAGTCAGACTGTTATTTTGGCCACCTACGATGGGTTTTGGATTAAGATGAGCAATGGTATTCAATACATTTTTTAGCTGCTCATTATCTAAGCCCATAACCCGCATAATTTTTTCATAATTACGCGTAGCCAGTTCGTGAATATGTTTCTGGACCACATCAATGGTAAGCTGATTTTCCGCCGTATGGGGTTTTCTATCTAATTGAAGCAATAAACAATCCTGAAGATCACGGGCGGCTACACCGGCAGGTTCCAGCGAGCGGATTAAGGGTAAAATTTCGTCGATTTCAGCTTCTTCTATCCAAATGTTATTCGTAAAACTGATGTCGTCAGCCAGATTGTAAGAATCGTATTTTAGAAAACCGTCATCATCAAGTGAGTCAATAATAAACTCGGCAATTAATTGCTGGCGTTCAGTAAGATCAAGCGTCCGGATCTGTTCCTTAAGTTCTTCCCGCCAGGTGGTCATCTGAACGATGGGAGCAGTGTAGAAATCTTCGTCAGCCGCATAATTGTCTGAACGCGTCCGGTAATCAGGTATATCGTCATCAAATTCATCCCAATCCCGAAAATCATCAGAAGATTGTTCACTGCTAATATCTCCTGAGGTATCATCCAGATCATCATCATCATTCGTTTCGGAGTTTTCGGGCAGTTCGGCTCCTTCTTCCAGAACGGGGTTTTCTTCGAGTTCGTCTTTAATTCGCTGTTCTAATTCAAGCATATTAAGCCCCAGCAAATTCAGCATTTGAATCTGTAGGGGAGAAAATTTCAGCGTTTGGCGTTGTGTTTGGGTCAGTCGCTGCATAATCGTTTCAGAGGGTATACTAGCCTGAGGTCATGAGGTAAATGAATGGATCCGAAATCTAAATGTATAAACTAATCCACGTTTTTTTCAACCCATTCCTATATTGAATGTACAAAACTAATCAGTGCTTCACAAGTAGGCCTTTGTATAACCTTAAAAATGAGCAACGGTAGATGATGCCATACCAACGGGCAATGCTTATTTTTGCAACCCCTTACTTTGGTGAGTGGGTGATTGATTAGTAATCGGTCCCGGTATGGGACGTTATCAGCTATGCAACTTTCTGAACAAGAAGTACTCCGTCGACAAAAGCGGGACGAGTTATATAGGTTAGGAATTGACCCTTATCCTGCGGAACTCTTTGAGGTGAATGTAACAGCAGCAGACATTCATCAGAACTACGAACGGAATAAAATTGACTATAAGACCGTATCTATTGCCGGACGTTTGATGAGTTTCCGGATTATGGGATCGGCCAGCTTTGCCGAGTTACAGGACTCAACGGGCCGGATTCAGTTATACTTCCGCCGGGATGATCTGTGCCCTGGTGAAGACAAAACCTTGTATAACACCGTTTTCAAGAAACTTTTAGATATCGGGGATATTATTGGTGTGAAAGGGTATGTGTTCACGACACAAACCGGTGAGATTTCTATCCACGTAGAGGAATTCAAAATTCTGAATAAATCACTACGCCCCTTGCCGGTAGTGAAAAGGGATGAAAGTGGTAACATTTACGATGGCTTTACGGACCCTGAACTTCGGTATCGTCAGCGTTATGTGGATTTGATTGTTAACCCGGAAGTAAAAGAGGTATTCATAAAACGAGCCAGAATCATTTCGACGATGCGTCGTATTTTCGATGATCGTGGATGGCTGGAAGTGGAAACCCCCATTCTGCAACCCATTCATGGCGGGGCTGCGGCTCGTCCGTTTAAAACCCATCATAATACACTTGACATACCACTGTACATGCGAATTGCCAATGAGCTGTATCTGAAACGCCTGATTGTTGGTGGATTTGATGGAGTATATGAGTTTGGAAAAATGTTCCGTAACGAAGGAATGGACCGTACGCATAACCCCGAATATACTGCACTGGAGTTTTACGTTGCTTATAAGGACTATTTCTGGATGATGGGAATTACCGAAGAAATTCTGGAGAAAGTATCTATCGCTACGAACGGACAAACCAGGGTAACCATTGGCGAAAACGAAGTAGATTTTCAGGGGCCATATACTCGTTTAACGATTTCGGAAGCCATTGAGAAGTATACCGGTATTAATGTTGATGCTTTGGATGAGGCGGAATTGGTGATTCAGGCTCAAAAGCTTGGCATAGAGGTAGACGCAACGATGGGTAAGGGGAAACTGATTGACGAGATTTTCGGGGAAGCCGTTGAAAGTCATCTTATTCAGCCAACATTCATTATTGATCATCCGCTGGAAATGTCTCCGCTTACGAAAAAGCATCGTAGCAAGCCAGGGGTAGTAGAGCGTTTTGAGCTCTATGTGAATGGGAAAGAGTTAGCCAATGCATATTCAGAGTTAAACGACCCGATTGATCAGCGGGAACGTTTTGAAGAACAATTGAAACTGGCTGCCCGTGGGGATGAGGAAGCCATGGCTTTGGATGAAGACTTCATCCGGGCGTTGGAATATGGAATGCCACCAACTTCAGGAATTGGGATAGGAATTGATCGTTTAGCCATGATGATGACGAATAATGCCAGTATTCAGGAAGTACTGTTCTTCCCACAAATGCGTCCCGAGAAAAAAGTAGAAATATCAAGTGAGGCAGATTATGTGGCTGCTGGTATTCCTGCTGAATGGATTCCCGCTATTCAGAAAATGGGTTTCCTGACGGTAGACGCCATCAAAGGAGCTAATCCGAACAAGATTTTCAATGATTTGGGCGGGCTTCGCAAAAAATTGAAAATAGACGCAAAAATGCCGAGTCTGGAAGAAGTGAAAGCCTGGGTATAGCACAAAAAAGCTCTCTGATGATTCAGAGAGCTTTTTTGTACGTGACTATTTCTTATTTAAAGACCTGATCTTCCCAGGTTATCCAGCAAAAGCCTTCGGTTGCCATCATACCAGGTAATACGATCAATGAAGATAAACCCTACTAGCCGGGAGGTTAGTTCAAAAAGCTGATCTTCGAAACTGGTTAAATCAGTGCTGATACAAGCCAAAGCAGTTTGTGAAGCGTCAATTTCTGCCAGTAAAGCCTGTTGTCTGATCCGGTTTTCAGCGGGTAAATCAGCTACAAAATCCCGCATTTGCTGCATCATCGCAACAAAAGCCTCGTCTATCTGTAAAGAACGTACCTGTAATTCAAGTGAAACCTTCCGAAACCAGCCCACTCTCTTACGGATAAAATAAGAAGCTTCATTCAACTGAGTTACCTCAGCTCCTGCAAAGACTTCCTGAAGGTGTTGAAAAAGCTGAGATGAATCTTCTGGGCTAACAATAGAAGCCTGTTGCATAGCTTGAATCAATAAAAACATAAATCCCGTGCTCAGACTGAGTACGGGATTTATACCTGGAGAATGTGTAAGCGTTAAGCAATCTTCTTTACGTTTACAGCATTAAGACCTTTTTTACCATTTAGTACATCAAAGGATACTCGGTCATTCTGGTGGAGCTGCAACCCATTTAGCCCCGTAACATGGACAAAAATGTCCTGTCCCGTGGCATCGTCAACGATGAAGCCAAACCCCTTGCTTTCGTTGAAAAACTTAACTGTACCTGT
>JASGGE010000090.1:0-16359 GCA_047605205.1 Siphonobacter sp. | reverse complement strand
AAAGTGTGGCCAGTGCTCCTTCTGGTCGTTTTTTTGTTCAGTTTTCATGAAAAAAAAACACAACCCTTTAATCTCCCCAAAGAGGAGAGCCTCCGTACGGTAGTTATTGATGCAGGGCATGGCGGTAAAGATCCCGGGGCCATTGGTAAACACGGCGTTCGGGAAAAAAATGTAGTATTAAAAATTGCCCTGGGTTTAGGGGACCTCATTAAAGAACATTATCCGAACGTAAAGGTTGTCTATACTCGAAAAACAGATGTTTTTGTGGAATTACACGAACGGGGAGCTATTTCGAACCGCAGCAAAGCTGATCTTTTTATTTCAATTCATGCCAATGCCTTGCCTTCGAATCGTCGGGATTTTTATGGAACCGAAACGTATGTAATGGGGCTCCATAAAAGTGAACAAAATATGGCGGTTGCCAAACGAGAAAATGCCGTAATCTTACAGGAAGCGAACTACGAAAATAAATATAAAGGCTTTGATCCTGATTCTCCACTGGGCATGATCATGCTGGAAAATTATCAGAATGCCTACCTAACCAGTAGTCTTAACTTTGCTTCGAAAGTAGAAAAATCCTTTAAACGTGCTGATCGCCTGAGCCGAGGGGTGAAACAGGCTGGCTTTATCGTACTCTGGGAAACAGCCACACCAGCTGTTTTAATTGAAACAGGATATTTATCGAATCCAATGGAAGAGGCTTTTCTGAATAGTGAAGAGGGGCAAACTATCTTATCAAGGGCTATTTATAAAGCTTTTGATCAGTATAAACGAGAAATGGATGATCAGTAAAATTTGTCTGTAATGCTAAAGCTGATTCGCCAAAATTATACTTTCTTTCTTCCCTACGCGATTTTGTTAGTTTTGATTGGTAGCCTATTGCATCAGTTAGACCGGACAATGCTGATGCACTGGATTAACCAGCGAAATCATCCCTGGGCTGATCTGTTCTTTTATGCTTTCACTGACATTGGCGATGGTCTCTTTGCCTTTGGCCTGGCACTAGGCTTATTATTTGTTCGATACCGTTGGGCTTTACTAGCTGGTTTATGTTTCCTGGTTTCAGGAGAAATCACGCAGTTGCTCAAACACGCCGTCTTTTCTGATGAATTACGCCCCAGTGCTTTCTATGAGCACTCAGGGTGGGCATTTCATACAGTCACCGGATTAGATCTACACCGGAATAATAGCTTCCCTTCGGGCCATACTACTACTGTTTTTGCTGTTTTTTGTTTTTTAACCTTAATCGTTAAAAATAAAAACTGGGGCTGGCTTTTTATTTCCCTAGCCACTCTCGCAGCTTATTCCAGAGTATACTTATTTCAGCATTTTGTAGCAGACGTATACGTAGGATCATTCATTGGTACATTCACGACCGTTTTGATTTTTTATGGCTTTGACATTTATTGGCAAAGCCATCCGTATCATTGGTTGGATAAACATATTCAGGTAGCTAGAAAATAAAGGGGGGTGCCGAAACGACCTCCCTTTTAGAATTTTGTGTACCTGTAATGGATTAATTATCCGTCATCAGGTTATTCAGAGAAAGCTCAGTAGAAGAAATTGGCCAGATATAACCATTCTTCTCTATTGAGGCTTTAGCTGAGATTGATCCCTTAGCTGGAAAGTTTGTAATAAACGCATCAAATCGTTATTACGTAAGCCTTCTCCCAAAAACTCAATTCTCCAAGTAATTTATTTTGATTTAATGCTATAGTTACGAATGATTCGCCACAGTAGACCTGGGGCGAACCGTTCTAGATACATTCCCATTTTTTCCCGCGTTGCTGCGATATACACTTCTCTCTTACGGTTTCGAATGGCTTCCAGGATTTTCTGAGCACATACCTCCGGGTTTATCCCCTTTGCCTGATTATCATCCATGCGTTGGCTGGGCTTTCCTTCTGCATTTAATGCATTTAATGAGATGGCCGTTTTGATATAGCCCGGACAAATAATGGTGACCCACAAACCTTCTCGCCAAATTTCAGCCCGTAATGAATCAAAAAAACCACGAATTGCAAATTTCGAAGCGGCATAACTACTTCGCATCGGAGTAGCCACATACCCTGCTATACTTGATATAGGCACAATAATTCCATTTTTCTGAGCAAGTAAATAAGGTAAGACTACTTTGGTTAAACCTACCACGCCAAAGTAGTTTACCTCCATGATACGTCGATCTATCGTTAGAGAACTTTCGTTAGCTAAACCACGCTGGCTAATTCCGGCATTCTGAATCAGAATGTCAATTCGGCCAAATCGCTTTATAACACTTTCTACTTTTTCCGGAAACGTTTCTGTCGCTGTCATATCCATCCGTACAAGCATGACATGGCCAGCGGGTAATCCTAAGGACTTTTCTACCCGTAATAACTCATCTTCTCGCCGAGATGACAAAACCAAACAAGCCTTCTGTTTGGCAAAGGCATGAGCAAGGGCTTCGCCAATTCCTGAAGATGCACCGGTAATCCAGACGACTTTATCGTTGAAGGTATTCATACGTACAAAAGGTATTTATTGTCTTCATATGGCCATATAATAAAGAACCGTCATTCCATAGAAATGACGGTTGCTCTCACCCCAAAACTTAAACTACCCACAAGGGGGTTCTTCTAAAAGGATTTATCCTTTATTTTAGTATTGTTACCATTCGAGCAATCCGTATTATCCGTTTTTGTATCTAAAACCTGATAGGTTACTAATGCCCAAATGAATGATGACGTGCTAGGACAATCAAATAACCATCAATATGACTGGATTCGCACGTTGAGTCAAATCAGAAATCTACTCGATTCGATTTTTTGCCGATCACTTCGTTTAAAAGCGAGATAAGAAAACTTTTTATCTTATCACCAAGGCCCTTCTTTTATTCTACTTTGCCAGCATTAATGGCTTTAAACAAAGCTTCTCCGTAAGATTCGCTTATGGGAATATGTACCTGGCCAATTTTAATTCTCAGATTACGAATTGATTCTATTTTATCGAAGGCAACAATAAAAGATTTATGAACACGAAGAAAAGGACCACTAGGAAGCTTTTCTTCCATTGCTTTCATGGTAAGCCTGGTTATAACTGGCCTGTTTTGTCCTTCCAGGTAAATTTTAACGTAATCTTTCAGGCCTTCAACATACTGAATTTCAGAGATACGAATTTTTACCAATGAATAATCTGCATTGACAAACAAATATTCCGGGTTCGGGGTTGGCTCAGGCACTGATGCAGCCATAACGGCCTTTCCTTCCTGTTTACGCAAGGTAAACAACTCATTTGCCTTATTAACTGCCTTCAGAAAACGTTCAAATGAAACGGGTTTTAGCAGATAATCAATTACATCCAAATTGAACCCTTCAATAGCGTACTCTTCATAAGCCGTTACCAAAATGACCATTGGGGCGGTTGTCTGGACCATACTTTGCAGAAATTGGACTCCTGTAATACCAGGCATCTGAATATCCAGAAATATCAGATCTATAGGCTGAGTCTGCATTATTTCCTGAGCTTCAAAAGCATTTTTGCAACGCTTAACCAGGTTCAGAAACGGCACTTTTTGAATATTATCTTCCAGTAAATCTAAAGCCAGAGACTCATCATCTACCGCCAAACAATTCACCATACTTGTCATGTGTTAAATGCTCTATAATCATTGAAATTGTTTAACATTTGAATATTCTTATTAAACAATACTTCTGTTTGATTGTTTTCTTAACTTGGTAGCATAGCGAATTCCTTTTTCGCTTTTATGCTGGTTTCACCCATAAAACGAAGGGTTAACTTCACCTCATACCACTCGTCGTTTTCTTCAATCAGTAATTCGTGTGATTCCGGATATAGTAAGCTCAACCGTCTTTTTACATTCGGTAGCCCAATGCCCGAGCTATTGTCTTTTGCTTCTTTAAACCGACGATTTACTTTATTTCGAACATTAAAAATAAGAATATTCTTTTCTGATTTTAGATATACATCAATAACTGGATCAGAAATTAAGCCCACTCCATGTTTAAATGCATTTTCCACAAAAGGGATTAATAACATGGGTTCTATCAACTGGTGACGTAGTTTGTTTTCGGCCTGAAAATTGATTTGCACATCATTTCCAAACCGAATCCGCTGCAGGTCTATGTAGTTATTCAGGTACTTGGTTTCTTTTTCCAGCGATACTCTTGATCCATTCGATTCATAGAGCATATACCGCATCAGGTCCGATAATTGAATTACTACCGGTTCAACCAAATCTGATTTTTTACGCGAGAGTGACACAATACTGTTCAGAACATTGAACATAAAGTGTGGGCTGATCTGTGAGCGTAGAAAACTCAATTCTGAGCGTAAACGTTCGTTTTCCACTTCTTTACGTTCCTGCTGATCAGCCAGATAATCGTTCAGTAACCGGTAGGTAGTACTGATCGCTAAAATGAAAAAGATTGGAAAAAGTGTATAGGTCGTAATGCGGGCCGAAGGCAAGTCAGGGAAAAATACATAATTACGTAAGGTCAGGTTAAGTGTTAATACGACTGTCACACCCAAAATAATATAGGCCAGATAAAACCACACCCCCTGTTTTTGCAAAACTCTGGGAATCAGAACATTCGCATTCACATAAAACAGTGGAATGGCTAACATTTGCAATAGAATGATTACCTCATCAGGTACCTTTATTTTAGGCGTACCCGGTGGGCTGGGTGGTGTTCTCAGCAAAAAAGGCAGAGATAGGAAAAACGCCCAGAAGGCCAGGTGCACCAGTGTCGTGAGAGGACGACTAAAGGTTTTATTTTTCAATTCTCGCAATGTTGTGCCACTTGAAGTTTAATCCTAAGTTAACTTATTGATCGATTTTCAGGAATTCCAAAGCGTCCAATGTACTGATTACCGGGATAAAGTTGGGCATTGGAGCGATTTTAAAAGTGGGGCTCATCCCGTTTATGGATGTTGGCATTATTTAGCTATGCTAATGGCAGCCGAACAAACAGCGTTGTCCCCTTACCTGGCGTACTTTCAAGCTTAATGTTGCCACCATGCCACTCCGCAATTCGCTGGCAAACGGCTAGTCCAATACCATAGCCTGTATATCGCAATGCATTACTGGCTCGGTAAAAAGGGCTAAATACTTTTTGTTGATCTTCTGGGGCAATACCTATTCCATTGTCTTTAACACACACGCTACAAAATGGAGCCTCTACCTGTAAATAAATAGACGCGGTATGATCAAGGGAATACTTACAGGCATTATCAATTAAATTTGAAAAAAGCGTTTTTAATAATGATTCTTCTCCTTGAACCGTGCTATCCCGAGAAGATGCCTCTAGTAGTGTCAGATCTAAATCAATGGAATGCCCGGGTTGAATCCTTGTCGCCTGTAAGTCTAATAGCAAATCCAGAATCGAGAGCGGTCGTTTCCGCAGCCCTTTGTCAACTTCGAGTGGTCGGGCCAGTTGTAATAAACTGTTAGTGAGGCCAATCAGGCGGTCAGTATCATACAAAAGATCATTCAATAAGAGTTGATATTCCTCATTGGTCAAGTTTTCTTCTAATCCTGATTGAATATCAATTTTTAAAGCCGCCAGGGGCGTACGTAACTCATGTGAAGCATGCGAAACAAAACTACGCTGTTGTAAAAAGGAGGCCTCCAGTCGGTCGAGCATCTGATTAAAATTCAGGGCTAACTGTGTAATTTCGTCTTTCCCCTTTCCCTCCGGAATCCGTTCTTTTAAGTTATAGCCCGTAATTTGCTGTACCTGCTCATTAATAATCTTCACTGGTTTCAAGAATAATCCGGCAAAGAAATTAGCAGCAATACTCGTCAGGACAACAATAAGGCCCCAACCTATTAACAAGGTATGCTTCAGATTTTCGAGTTTGCGTATTCCGAATTTATCGTAGGCCGAAGCAATAATTACATAAGTACCTCTATCTCTTTGATTCCCCGGCTTAAATTCTATCCCCACCCACTCTTGTATACCTGTTTCCTCTTCAATAAAATGTTCAGAACGAACCCGATCTATCAATTTTGTATCACAATTGACGGAATCTTTTTCGGCACTATCATAGATTAGAACGTTTCGGGGATCAAAAATCAGAATGCGTTCCTGATAAAGTGAATACAGAGCATTTTGATCAATAATTTTCAGCAGATCATTATCAATCTCTTTTACATCAACTAAAAAACGGGCTTTTGTGCGGGCATTGTTTTCCAGCCGATCGTAAAATACCTCTGACCGATAAATAGCTGATATCTGATAAATAATTATTGAGAACACAGCCAGAATGCTTGCTACAATTAGTGTAAAAAGCAAGGCAATTTTATTCCGTACCCTCATTTTTATTCTGACTTGAGAATATATCCCTGACCCGACTTGGTGTGAATTAATTTGGGGTCGAAGTGCCGGTCCACTTTTTTTCGCAGATAGGCAATATACACCTCCACAATATTCGTACCCGGATCAAAGCTCAATCCCCAGACCTGCTCAAGTAATTCAGGTTTGGTAATCAATCTTCGTGGGTGTAAAAGCATATATTCCAGTAACGCATATTCACGAGAGGTTAGGTCCAGTTCCTGTCCGCTTCGCCAGGCCATTTTAATCTGCAGATCCATCTCCAGATCAGCCATCCGCAGGCGAGTCCGGGTTTCTTCCAGAAATTCTGATCGGCGAAGTAAGGCTAATATCCGAGCCTGTAATTCTCGCATATCAAAAGGTTTTGCCAGATAATCATCGGTACCCTGTTCAAATCCTTTTAAGCGATCTTCCGTATCATCGAGAGCCGTTAGCATTAAAATTGGCATGCGAGGTTTCTGGCGGCGTAACTGCTGGCAAAGGGCATAGCCATCCATCCCCGGCAGGACAATATCCAGTATGACCAGATCAAAGGCATCCGCCAGGGCTATTCGTAACCCGTCATTCCCATCTGAAACGGTCTTTACTTTAAAGCCCTTTCGAATCAGTGCTCTGGATAAGCTTTCCGAAAGCCGCTGATCATCTTCTATTAATAAAATCCGTTTTGATGCAAATGAATCCGTAGAAATTGACATTCAACTATTGGCGTTTACATAAATTATAGATACTGACTCCCTTCATTTTTATACGTTAATATAGAGAGGAATATTTTGTTGGCCACACGGAGTAGGTCATCATGCTGTATCTTTGTTGGCTTATCATGACCATCCTATGATGAATAGGCAAGTAGAAGCACATGACGCAGCGATTCCGAAAAACAGAGCGGTTAAGCAGTAAAAAAACAATTGATCGGCTCTTCAGTAAGAATACGGAGGAGGTCATTGCCTTATTTTCTTATCCCTTTAAAGTAACGGCTTTAAAAGCTCCCGCTTCCTCTACTCAGGTACTTATTTCCGTTTCGAAGCGTTATTTCAAACACGCCGTTGACCGTAACCTGATTAAACGCCGCATTCGGGAAGCTTATCGGCTCAACAAAGAAAACTTCATTCACGTAGATGAATATCCTGCATATATTGCTTTCGTATACGTAGGTAAAGAAATTCTTCCTTTCATTGACATCGAAAAAAAGATGAAGTTCGTTCTAAAGCAGTTAGGGAAAGTTTCGTAACTTAATCGTGGGCTATGTATCCCGCCTATTAGGCCATCCGACCAAATCTATTTTATGAAATCACTGAAAACAGGAATTATAGCAGGTTGCCTTATTGGAAGCGTTACGCTGTTTTCGTTTACTGACCCGGGTGAACGAACCTTCGAGATTATGAAGAATCTCGACATTTTCGCTACGCTTTTCAAGGAATTAAATACGTATTACGTCGATGACATTAATCCCAATAAATCCATTCGGACAGGTATTGATGCGATGCTCAAAAACCTGGATCCTTATACGGTCTATTATCCAGAAGACGATATTGAAGACTATATGACCATGACTACGGGTAAGTATAACGGTATCGGTATTCTTACCCAACAACGCCAGAACAAATTTCTGGTCGTGATGGTCTACGAAAATACACCTGCTGAAAAAGCCGGAATTCGGATTGGCGACGAAATTATCAAAATTGATAACGTTGATATTACCAAGCCAGGCATTAGCTTAGATAAGCTCATGAAAGGTCAGACGGGTTCTACCGTAGCTCTTTCCATCCGCCGGTATGGCCAGCAGAATACGGAAGAAATCAAAGTAAACCGAGATGTAGTTAAGATGACCAACGTACCTTATTACGGTATGATTAACGATGAAGTGGGTTATATTGACCTGAAAGACTTCACCGGAACGGCTTCCCGCGAGGTACGTCAGGCGTTTACTGACCTAAAAGGTAAGGGTATGAAAAAGGTTATTCTGGACTTGCGGGATAACCCGGGAGGTTTGCTAAACATGGCCGTTGACATTGCTAACGTATTTGTCAGTAAAGATTCTGAAATTGTAACAACCAAAGGCAAAGTAAGCGAGTGGAATAAAACCTACACAGCCCTTAACCCGGCTCTGGATGCTGACATTCCATTAGCAGTGTTAACAAATAGCCGAAGTGCTTCAGCGGCTGAGATTGTAGCAGGCGTTATTCAGGACTATGATCGTGGCGTATTGATTGGTCAACGAAGCTTTGGTAAAGGGTTAGTACAGATTACCCGTGATTTGAGCTATAACAGTAAGCTTAAAATTACTACGGCCAAGTATTACATTCCATCCGGTCGTTGTATTCAGGCTATTGATTACGGTCACCGCAACCCAGACGGATCCGTTGGTAAAATTCCCGACTCCTTACAAACGGCCTTTAAAACCAGGAAAAGTGGTCGGACGGTATATGACGGGGGGGGGATCGCTCCTGACGTACCCGTAGAACACCCCGTACAGGCCGCCATTACCACGAGTCTGTATCGTAAGGGGCTGATTTATGATTATGCCAACAAATATCACTTTGATCATTCCACCATTAAGCCAGGCCGTGAATTTTCACTTAGCGATGCCGAATATCAGGAATTTGTTAAATGGCTGAATGATAAGAGCTACGATTATACTACTGATGTGGAACTAAAGTTTGACGAACTCGAAGCCTCAGCCAAAAAGGAGAAATATTACGATGTCGTACAGGAACAGCTGAAGGCTTTGAAAGCCAAGTTTGCTCATAGCAAAGAATCAGACTTGCTGAAGTTTAAGGATGAAATCAAGTATTTGCTTGAACAGGAAATCATTCTTCGGTATTATCTGCAAAAGGGCCTCCGCGAACATTCCTTCTCAAAAGACCCTGAAATTCAATCGGCTCTTCAACTTTTTAAAGATACCAACCGCTATCAAAGTATTTTGAAAGGTAAATAGCTCCCTCCTTCATACTGCACAAAAGAAGGCCGGAAACCCATCCGGTCTTCTTTTTGTATACGATATTGCTGGCATCGCTTTCTTTTAATTACCTACTTTTGAGGCTTCACTTTTTGTTCTACTCACTCATGGTATGAGTACTGAAAAGATAAAACGTATTCAGGAAATAGCCCGTTACCTTCAAATGCTGGAAAGTAATCAGAAAGCGTTATTCGCTGAACTGAATGCGTTTCCTAATGATCTGGTCACGGAACTTATTGAAGAGTATCGGAATGTTGAAGAGCAGTTTCAACCTATTAACCTGCTACGGTATGAAGTACTTAATCAATTGCAGGAAGAACGGCCTCCCCTTACGGCGACTGATGTAGACTGGTATCGTGAATGCATCAAACGAAAGGATACGGAATATTTTCAGAAATATGGAACGAAGGTAATAGAAGGCCTAGCTAATTATCAGAAACGCGATCCTTTCAATGCCTTTCAACGGCAGGGCCAAACCCTTTACTTCCGCTTACTCTATACCTTTTTTTACCGACGGCACGAATCCAGACTCGTTAATCAGTCGCTCCGGGAAATTAGCCACGAACTGGCTACCGAATTAGACCTAACCAATTACCGAATTCACGCGGTTGATTTCCGAGGGAGCACCAATTTCGGAGCCATTCAGTGCTGGCTGGCCTTGTATCCGGCTCCTTTTAATAGCCTACGACAGAGTCATTCCTTATTTATCGCCATTTTGCCACAAGGCTTACGGGCAGGCTTATGGTCCGGAGCAGAAAACAAAGCTTCTTTTGAAGGCTCCGTTGAATACTTCAATACCTACGAAACGGCTATTGTTTTTCTACAACGGCTAAAAACCGATTATTATCGGCTTAATCAGCAAGTTAAGGAAGAACCCTATACGATCACCGAAAAGTCTATTTCCGTTGAAGAGACTGTTATTCCGTATCCATCAGCGTCTTATACCAAAAAAGACGCTTTGCACGAACTGTTTCTCGACGAAGCCGCTTTTGACGAGTTATTGTCTGCTCTGCATTATAAACAGAACCTTATTATTCAGGGCCCCCCTGGTGTAGGGAAATCGTTTGTAGCCCGTCGCCTTGCCTATACTTTACTTGGCAGTAAAGATTCAAGTCGGCTCGCAACGGTGCAGTTTCATCAGTCTTATTCGTACGAAGATTTTATGCAGGGTTTACGGCCAGACGGCCAGGGAGGATTTCGGTTACAGAATGGGCTTTTCTATACCTTTTGTCAGCAGGCCAGAAATAACATACAACGCCCCTATGTCTTTTTGATTGAAGAAATTAACCGTGGTAATTTAAGTCGAATTCTGGGCGAGTTATTTCAGCTGCTGGAATCAGACAAACGAAATCCCGAAGCTGCGATTACACTGACTTACTCGGGCGAACGCTTCTTTCTACCGCCTAATCTGTATTTAATTGGCACAATGAACACCGCCGACCGGTCGCTGGCTCTGGTAGATTATGCCTTGCGTCGGCGTTTTTCGTTTGTCGATTTAAGCCCTGCCTTTGGAGAGAAATTTCAAAGTTTCCTTTTGACTCACCAGTTATCAATCGAGTTTATCCACAATTTAGTCCGCAAAATAGAGGATATCAACAAAGTTATCCACAATGACCGCCATTTAGGGAGTGGATTTCAGATTGGACAAAGCTATTTCACCCAGCCTGAGCTACCAGAAAAGAGCTGGTTTGAGCGAATTATCCGGCTTGAAATTGCTCCACTCTTACGAGAATACTGGTTTGATCAACCTGAGTATGCAGAAGATCAGATCCGAGCTTTACTTGCCTGACCTCAAAAAACAAAACATCATTTGGCAAACCGAGCCTAAACTTTGAATTTTGCGGACTGTTTTAGGAATTCGCCCTAACAGACTTGTTTGACTGTGGCGTTTTGGCCGCTGAACCGAACGGTCGTATACCCTTTTAATTTAATCGGATGAAACTATATTCCACTAAGCATCAAAGCCCTGACGTTTCGCTTGAAGAAGCCGTTTTTCGTGGTCTTCCACCTGATAATGGCCTCTATATGCCTGAGCATATTCCAACCTTACCCCTTTCATTTTTTGAGACTATTCAAAACCTGTCTTTGCCTGAAATTGCCTTCGAGGTATCCAAAGCATTACTAGGTGATGATATCCCCGAAGCTGATTTAAAAGCAATTGTTAATCAGGCCATTACCTTTGAGGCTCCCCTTGTAGCGGTAGAACCAGATACGTATGCACTAGAGCTTTTCCATGGACCTTCGATGGCTTTTAAAGATTTTGGAGCCCGCTTTATGGCCGCTCTGATGTCTTATTTCTTGGGAAAATCCTCTAAAGAAATCCACATTTTGGTAGCCACTTCGGGTGATACAGGCGGAGCCGTTGCCCAAGGGTTTTATGATACACCGGGCATCAAAGTAACTATTCTATATCCGAGTGGTAAGGTTTCTGACATTCAGGAAAAGCAATTAACCACCTTAGGGGCAAATATTAGTGCATTAGAAGTAGAAGGTACCTTTGATGATTGCCAACGATTAGTAAAAGAAGCATTTCTAGATGCAGACCTGCGGTCAAAATTTAATCTGGCCTCGGCAAATTCAATAAATATTAGCCGCCTGATTCCGCAAACTTTCTATTATTTTAATGCCTATGCCCGGCTAAAGCATTTAGGAAAACCGCTTGTCTTTAGTGTGCCCAGCGGAAATTTTGGTAACCTGTCGGCGGGTATAATTGCGTACCGGATGGGCTTACCCGTGCATACGTTTATTGCAGCTACCAACATTAACCATATCGTTCCGGATTACTTATCCACCGGAACATTTACACCTCAGCCTTCGGTAGAAACACTCTCCAATGCTATGGATGTAGGCAACCCAAGCAATTTTCCACGGTTACTAGTACTAGGTGGGGGTGATTGGGATAGTCTGAAAGAACTCATTACGGGCATATGGTATGATGATGCACAAACTCAGCTGGCCATACGAAATGTATTTCAGTCAACTGGTTATTTAATGTGCCCACATACTGCCATTGCCTACCAGGGCTTAAAAGATACCACAGAAACCCTTGCAGAAGAGGTTACGGGTGTTTTCCTCTCAACGGCTCATTATGCAAAGTTTCTGCCTACTATGAAAGCTACTCTGGGCACTGCGATCCCCATTCCGGATCGTCTGGCAGAGCTGCTTAACAAGCCCAAGGTCGCAACACCCATGAGTACTTCTTTTGAGGCTTTCAAAACATATTTATTAGGGCATTAACCATTACGGAAAAGCCATATACGACAATCGCCGGGGGATTTTTCCATAATATGCCTCTGTTTATGTGGTGCCTCACTCATAAATTGGGATATACTTCCCCAGTTCAGCACCAAAATCAGCATGGTATTGTGTTTTTACTTCGTATGTATGAAGTCAACCTTACCTTCTGATTGAATAAATGAATAATACCAACCATGTATCGTTCAACCTGACGAAGATTTATGAATGGATGCTTGGGACGACTTTTAATAGCGATATTGAATGTCGTCCCAAAGAATATTTTAAGTAACTTCAGGAATTTTAAACAAAAACTATTTTTATTATGTCAAATCGCAGCTGGATTGGCTTTGCTGCCGCAGCAACCCTGGGAGTAGTGATCGGAATACTGGTTGCTCCTGAGAAAGGCAGTAAAAGTCTTACTAAAATAAAACGGGCTATTAACGACTGGGCCTCTGATTTACTGAATGAAATAGAAGCTGGTCAAAATAAAGTAGAAGACTATACCGAAGACGCTCGCGATAAAGCATTTGAGCTAAAAGGCAAAGCCGAAACAAAACTCTCTTCATTAAAAGATGAAGCTGCTGCAAAAGCTGATGATTTAGTTGATCATATACGCGATCAGTATAACGAAGCGAAAGCCCGCTAGTCTTTCATGTAGAAATTACTTCTATCCAACCCATAATGTATACGATGTTTTTGTTGTAAAACATCACTTAAAAAGCCCGACAACACAAGGTTCTCGGGCTTTTTAAGTATGTGATATAGAGCTCCATCAGAACCTAATTCCCACGCCTAACAGAAAATTGAATCCTGCCTGTGGATAGTAATAATTTTCAGTCGTAAATTTTCCTTCTGATGTATAGCTAAAGGTATAGCCATTCGACTCATAGAGCTGGTTGAAAACATTATTCAGCAATGCACTAATCGTTACTTGTTTCACAAATTTGGGCTTTAGCGTATACATCAGCCGAATATCGTTTGTGAAGTATGCATTAAGCTTTCGGGTTTCATCCTGCGTATTATCCAGGTACTGTTTACTAACCTGCTTGGAAAGCCAGGCTACTTCTAAAGCCGAGACAGGCTTCCACATTAACTGACCGCCAAAAATGACATTGGGGGAAAACGAAATATCCGTATTATGAACGGCCTGCTGGGTTTGTAACGGATTTCCCGTTGTTGGATCATACTCGTCATAATTGTCATAGTATGCCGTGAAATTCCGGATTTTATTACGGCTGAAGGTAGCATTTGCATTTAAGGTAAGCTTGCCTGTAAATCGCCAGCCCGCTTCCAGTTCTACACCCGTTCGATAGCTTTTGCCAACGTTTGTACGAATGGCACTCCCCACATCATTCAGCCGCCCGGTCAACACCAGTTGGTTTTTATAATTCATATAATAGCCGTTCACGCTGAAAGCCAGTTTCTCCGCCTGGTATCGGTACCCTGCTTCCAGATCCTGTAATTCTTCTGCTTTAGGGCGGCTCGCGGGTGTCGATTGAGTATAATCATCCCGATTGGGCTCTCGATGAGCCACACTGAATGAAGCATATGCAGAATGCTGATCGGTAAGCTGATAATTAAACCCAATTTTTGGATTGAAGAAGTTTAGATTAACGGTCTGATCGACATTTTGTAACTGGCTATTAAAGCCTAAAAACGTATACTGAAGCGTTCGGATCTGAGCATCAGCAAAAACATTCAAGGTATTTGTTAACTGATAGTAGGCTTTGGCATACAGGTTCAAATCGGTTTTTGTAGCATTATCTTCATAATACCGCTGGCGAATTTCCGAGTTACTGGCAAAACGGGCCCAGATTACCTCCCCGTAGTGCTTACCTGTATAACGATTCCAGCCACCACCAATATTAACTTTCAGTTTTCTGAAGGAGTCATAATCCAGCGAAAAAACAGTTCCGTAAAAATCATTGTCTAACCACTTCCGCCGGATCAGGCTGGTTGTATCAATCGTTACACTACCAATTACTACGGGAGCCATTCCATACTTGCTTAATTCCTGACCAGCCTTGTACTCTTCATAATAACCCCGCCCTTTTGTATAATGAAGATTAAAGTTGAAGGTCCAGTTACGGCTTAGTTGATGAGATGACAGCAATTGGTAGTTATCCTGCTGATAATTATCCGTCTGATTATCGTAGGTAAACTCATTATAGGTACGATCGGTTTTGAGTAAGTATTCCGGTACCCCATTCCAGGCCTGATACGTTTTTTCCTGTCCTGAAAAAATGTTTAACCGGACAAAAGACTTCTTACCATAGTACGCCCCTGAAACATAAAACGATTTCAGGTTAGAAGACGCCCGATCAATATAACCCTCGGAGCTCAGGCGGGACAAGCGGGCTTCCACCGTAAACTTTCCATCAATCAAACCCGTACCCGCCAGTACATTATTTTTCCAGGTGTTGAAAGAGCCAAAACTGTTGTTTGTTTCAGCGTAAGCATCCTTTCTAAATTCGTTGGTCTGGATATTAACGGTTGCTCCGAAAGCTCCTGCTCCGTTTGTAGACGTTCCTACGCCCCGCTGAATCTGGATACTGGAAACGCTGCTGGCAAAATCAGGCATGTTTACCCAAAAAGTTCCCTGACTTTCAGCATCGTTGTAAGGAATTCCATTAAGGGTTACGTTTACGCGGGTAGCGTCCGATCCGCGAATGCGAAAACCCGTATACCCTACGCCCGCCCCGGCATCTGAGGTGGTAACCATAGAGGGCTGGAAGTTAAGCAGAACCGGTAAATCCTGACCCAAATTTTGTTTCTGGATTGCTTCCGCTCCTACGTTTGTAAAGGCCATTCCCGTACGCTGATTGGCCCGAGTAGCTGATACCACCACTTCATCAGCCTGATAAATACTGCGTTTAAGTGAAACCGTAAGTGTTTGTTCAGTACGTTCAGCTATAGAAATACGCTGTTTTTCATAGCCCAAATAGCTGATTTCCAAGACCCCACTAGCAGGAACAGCCTTAACCATAAATGTTCCATCAGATCGGCTGGTTGTACCGCGTGATGTTCCAATCAGTTGAATACTAGCCCCTGCCAGGGTTTGTCCGTCTGCATCATCACGAACAATACCCGAGATATCTCGTTGAGCCACAGCAACAAACGAAAAGAACGAGCATACGAAAAGAAGAGTCCTTCCAACGATTTTGGAAGAAGCCATGAGTGTCGACGTAGTCATTGCGAGTACAGCGACAGGCAAAGGGGCTGAATCCCGTCAGGGTTCAAAAATGAATATGATGTTCATTGGCAATTCTTCGGAGCAATACATTCACTCCGGAGTATCCGTCGGACTAGTCCTGGCGACGGATATTCAAATTACCTACGCGTCCCTTCGGCAGCATTATCTGCATCAGGTTCAATGGGTATGATCTCAGCCCGTTTGGTAGGGCACCCCTTTATGCGATCAGTTAAACAAAGGTAATAGAGTTTGACTATTTTTTGAATAGGCTAAAAAAAATTTGCATTAATCTCCTTGATTTCCAACCTAACATACGGGAATTGGTGTCTGGCATATAGACCTATGCTTATGAAATTAATAACGATGATTGCCTTTTGGGGGGCGTGTTTTATCTCCTACTCTGCAACCCATTAGGAGACGATCGTTTTTTGCAAACCTATGGCTTGCATCCTTTACCCGGAGGAGCTCCGTTATCTATTCTAAAAACGTTTTACTCATAAAAAATGGACTAGCCCCAAAAGCAGTGTATAACTTTTGGGGCTAGTCCATTCAAAATAGTTACATTCTATTTACCAGCCTGGGGTGTTAACAATTCGAAGAATTGATCCAGCTTAGGCGTCAGAATAATCTCCGTCCGGCGG
>JASGGE010000089.1:0-16403 GCA_047605205.1 Siphonobacter sp. | reverse complement strand
CGAATAAACGGCGGAGAAGAAAGCGTTATTTTCTCACGAATCTCTTCCTGTTGTTCCGAGACAATCCAGGTATCCTTTGAAATTCCTCCGTATTGATTCGAAAACGTAAACCGATCTTTAATAGGAGAACTTCTCGTTAAGCCTCCGTCCATCACTTGATAACCCGTTGGAGTAACTGTCAGGAATGCCCGAATAGCCGCGTAGCGAGGCTCAATTTTACTGTCAATAAAAGCAGGTGTGGTAGAAAAGCTCACTTCTTCCTGAGCAACGTATTCAGTAGGATTTGCCAGAATCTGCTTTTTCAAGGCCTCCAACTCTGTCTTAGACAAGGTTCGGCCATATACCGACCGGAAGTGTTGTTTTCGGTTTGCTTTTTTAATGATCAATCGGTGAAGATTATCCAATACGAAATGGAGTTCTTTAGGTTGCCCGCACCACCAGGTAGCTACTGAAGGTAACATCAGTTCTTCTCCTAAAAAATACTGAGAAGCTGAGGCCATGAAAGCCATAAAGGCAGAATTTTCCAACACACTACTTCCGGGCGGATTCACAACCATTACATTTCCTAACCGCATGGCTTGCAATAAACCAGGAACACCCAACTGGGAATCATCCCGTAGCTCCAGCGGATCACACCATTCATCATCTACCCGGCGGATAATAACATCCACCCGTTGCAATCCATCGATAGATTTAATCCAGACGTATCCGTCTTTCACGAGCAAATCATCGCCCTGTACAAGCGTATAGCCCAAATAAGAAGCTAAATAGGCGTGCTCAAAATAGGTTTCGTTATTAGGCCCCGGGGTTAGATAAACAACGTTAAGATTAGCCGCTGATTCTCTGGAAAACTTACTAATATTCTGCTGAATCTGGACAAAAAAAGGTGACAGTCGACTGACGTACATTCCTTTTGCCATATCTGGTAATACCTTACTAAAAATATAGCGGTTTTCCAGAGCATACCCTGAGCCAGAAGGCGATTGTGTACGGTTATCAAGTACCCACATCTGGCCATTTGGGCCCCTGGCCATATCTGCCGCGTACATGATAAGCTGATTCTGAGAAGGTAATTTCACATCCTGACAGGACCTTAAAAATCCCATATTCCCGTATACCAGTTCAGCAGGCAGGATATTGTCTTTAATTAGTTTGCGTTCGCCATAAATATCCCGTACCATTAAGTCCAGCAATGTTGCCCGTTGCTGTAAGCCTTTTGAAATGTGTTCCCATTCTTTTTGCTCAATAAGAAATGGGATCGTATCTAGTTGCCAGGGCTGACTTAGTCCATCCGTACTTCCATAGACATTATAAGTAACCCCATTTTCACGGATTTTATTCTTAATTTCCTGATTACGATTCTGTAATTCAGGAAGGCCAATTTTTTCTAACGTAGAAAATAATTTCCACCAGTGTGGTTTTATTTTTCCATAAGAATCCAAAACTTCATCATAAGAATTAATTTCTTTCTGATAGGATTCAAGCAGACCGGTTATGGGTTCAGCCACCATTCGATTTCACGTTTTCGCATGAAGTGTAGTTACTTCTTGAGTATGAGGTTCTCCTTCACGTTTAGTTTTTCATTATTTCGCTCGCCAGAAACGCCGCATGTCCAGTGTATATGGATATTCCTGATTCACTAATTCAACTGGCGTATCTACTCGCAAATCTTTTTTGTGCTCTGCCACAAAGCGAGAAGGGCTCGTCATAAATTTAACTGGCACCGGAATTTCTTCAATTTGAGAAGGTGTATGCCCAAAATTCCAGAAGCGACTAATCCGGCGTGACTCTGCTTCGTAACTATTAACCGGGTACGTATCAAAACTACGGCCACCCGGGTGCGACACAAAGTACGTACACCCGCCAATAACCCGATTATTCCAGGTATCAATGATGTCAAAAATCAGAGGTGCATCTACCCCAACGGTAGGATGCAAGGCAGATGGCGGATTCCAGGCTTTATACCGAATACCGGCTACGAACTCTCCTTTGGTTCCGGTACTGCGTAAGGGCACCCGACAGCCATTGCAAGTAAGGATATGACGATCCTGAACAAATCCGCTTACTTTTACCTGAAGGCGTTCTATTGAAGAATCTACAAAGCGGGCGGTTCCTGAATTTGACAATTCTTCACCTAACACATGCCAGGGTTCAATGCCAAGACGAAGTTCAAGCTGAAGATTTCCCATCTCGATTGTACCATGGTGCGGAAAACGGAATTCGAAGAATGGATCAAACCAGGAAATATCGAAATCGTAACCAGCTGATTTTAAATCATTCACCACGTCCAGCATATCCATATAGGAATAGTGTGGCAACAGGAAGCGATCGTGCAACTCAGTACCCCAGCGAATTAGCTTTTTCTTGTAAGGCTGTTTCCAGAACCAGGATACTAACGCTCGAATCAGCAAGGTTTGCACCAGATTCATATGCTTATGCGGTGGCATATCAAAGGCCCGGAATTCCAGAATACCCAAACGCCCTGTAGACGAATCGGGTGAGTATAACTTATCGATACAAAACTCCGTCCGGTGGGTGTTGCCGGTAACATCCACCAGCAGATTTCTGAAGATTCGATCAACCATCCAGAAAGGAACGCTTTCTCCTTCCGGAATTTGATCAAATGCTATTTCGGCTTCATACAAACGCTCATCACGACCTTCATCAATGCGTGGTGCCTGACTGGTTGGGCCAATAAAAGCTCCAGCAAAAAGATAGCTTAATACCGGATGGTGCTGCCAGTAGGTAACCAAACTACGGAGTAAATCGGGCCGACGTAAGATCGGGCTATCAGAAGGTGTAGCACCGCCAATAGTTACGTGGTTTCCGCCTCCTGTGCCGGTATGCCGGCCATCCACCATGAATTTTTCTGTGCCTAGACGAGCCAGAAAGGCTTCTTCATACAGAGCCGTTGTGTTATCAACTAGCTCCTGCCAGTTTTTAGCTGGGTGAATATTTACTTCAATTACGCCGGGATCAGGTGAAACAACGAGTTTCTGAAGCCGATAGTCAGATGGTGGGGTATAGCCTTCAATCCGAACAGGCATTTGTAGTTTTTCAGCAGTAGCCTCAATTGAAGCAATCAAATCAAGGTAATGCTCCAGATAGTCTGTTGGTGGCAGGAATAAATATAGAATACCGTTTCGCTCTTCAATACTTAAAGCCGTTCCGATCGTATCTACATCAAAAAGGGGGGTCTTCTCTTCCTGATCTACTTCTTTTTCACGTTTCTGGTTAGAAGCCTGATAAGCAGGTGCTTCTGTACCATATCGCTGCGTGACGATCGTCTGATAATTTTCCAAAGCCGGAAGATCTTCAAACTGACTTCTTTCTACGGGTTGCTCACGACGATTTTTCGTAACAAATGGCAAAGAATCCAAGGGTAGGCGTAGCCCCACTGGTGAATTACCCGGAATGAGGAAACAATGTTCCCGGCGGAATTGCCAAACGCAGCTTACCCAGGTAGTCATTGTATATTCCCATTTCAATGGAATGGCAAACCCAACCGGGTTATTCAAACCTTTTTCAAGATGGCTCGCCAAAGTGCGTCTTTCGGCAGAATCTCTTAGATTAACATCTAAGGGATCAAGGTTAATTGGAATTTTCCCTTCCGACAATGCCCAGTAAATCGGGTCCTCGTAAGTTGGGATAATATTAGTTGTACTAAGTCCCAGATACTTTGTTAGCTCATTGATAAATAACTCGGCTTCTCGGAAAGTATAATTGGTTTGATCTTCTTTAGCAATCAAATTATCATTATTCCAAAGCGGTAAGCCATCATTCCTCCAATAAAGCCCATATTGCCAGCGGGGGAATGATTCGCCAGGATACCATTTACCCTGTCCAAAATGCAGTAGCCCTCCGTGGGCAAAACGATTTTTAAGCCGGAGAGCCAGGTCATAGGATAGTTTGCGTTTAAGCGGGCCATCTGCAGCCGAATTCCATTCCGCAGATTCGGCATCGTCAATGGAAACAAAGGTAGGTTCGCCTCCCATTGTCATTCGAACGTCCCCCTCCTGTAGATCTTTTTCTACAGTCTCCCCCACTTTCATGATTCGTTTCCATTGCTCATCTGTGTATGGCTTAGTAACGCGTGGGTCTTCGTGAATTCGAAAAACCTTATTCTCAAAATCGAAGGTTACTTCGCAATAATCAGTTGCTCCGGTTACGGGTGCAGCACTCTTATAATGTGGTGTACAGCAAAGTGGAATATGCCCTTCTCCTGCAAAAAGGCCAGATGTAGGATCTAGCCCAATCCAGCCCGCACCAGGGATATAGGCTTCCGCCCAGGCGTGCAAGTCCGTAAAATCGGCTTCTGGCCCTGAAGGGCCGTCCAGTGATTTTACATCAGCTTTCAATTGTACTAAATACCCCGAAACAAAACGTGCTGCAATACCCAAGTGCCGGAGAATCTGTACTAATAACCAGGCAGAATCCCGACAAGAGCCGTACTTAATTTCCAGGGTATGTTCGCAGGATTGTACTCCGGGTTCTAGCCGAATGTTATACCCGATTGTCTCGTATAGCTTCTGATTGAGGTGAACGAGGTAATCAACCGTACGGATTTCAGAATCGATCTTATTTTTTTCAATCCATTCGAGCTGTAAAGGCCCTTCCTCCTGAATTTCCAGGTATGGGCTTAATTCACTTCGTAACTGTTCAGTATAGGTAAATGGATAGTGTTCGGCGGCATCCTCCACAAAGAAATCGAAAGGATTGATAACCTCTAACCGGGCCAGCACCTCCACTTCAATCCGAAGCTCTTTTGCCTTTTCTGGAAAGACCACCCGAGCCTGATAGTTCCCAAAAGGATCTTGCTGCCAGTTGATAAAATGATTTTCTGGGAAGATCTTAAATGAATAGCCTTCGATAGGCGTCCTTGAGTGAGGAGCAGGGCGAAGCCTGAAGACGTGTGGCGATAAACTTACATACCGATCGAACTGATAACTGGTCTTGTGAGAAATCGCAATCCGGATAGCCATACGTCAGATTAATATTTTAAATGGGAATTTCTAAATTGCTAAAATGATGTTATTGACTGACTTTACAAAATATACAAACCGTATTTCCTAAAATTAGTATCAGAAAGTTTGGGGTTTTCAGTCTGCGTTTTACACTATCTTTCAGGTAATTTTTAGAGTAAAATTCTCAATAAACATAGGGCAATATATTCTACAGTGCCTGTTACAAAAATTGGCATAATTTTTTCATATCTTTCTGATACTGTTTAGCTTAAAATAATCTTATACAAAATACTTACTCAATGAAGACCTATTCCTGCCAGTGTGAAAATATCTTACATTTTGAAAATTCTTCCTGTGTTGTTTGTAATCGTGAGGTGGGCTGGTGCCCCGTGTGCAAGGGTATTCACTCCTTCGATCCAATGAATGAACATACTTATTCCTGCAATAACTGTCAGTCGACCATAACCAAATGTGTTAACTATCGGGATTATCATGTATGTAACCGTATGGTACAGGTAAAAACATCTTGGGAAATGGCCGATTCATTATGCGACTGCTGCAAGTACAACCGGGTCGTCCCCGATTTAAATGTTCCTGGTAATCAGGAAAAATGGTATAAGCTTGAAACGGCAAAACGCCGGATGTTTTATAATCTGAACTTAGTTGGATTTCCAGCTGGCACAGAGAAAGAAGGCTTTGAGTTACCCTTATCTTTTGATTTTAAGGGGAATGTAATGCAGACAAGCGGCCCGAACCAGGAAGCCATCGTTGCTGAAAAAGTAATGACTGGCCATGCAGATGGCAACATTACAATTAATATCGAAGAGGCGGACCCTGTACACCGGGAACAGCATCGGGTTGAATTCAGCGAAGCACACCGTACGCTCATTGGCCATTTCCGTCATGAAATTGGTCATTATTATTGGCAACTACTGGTTCAGCATAAATGTGAGGATGAATTCATTGCTGTCTTCGGCGACCATAATAACCCAAGTTATTCGGATGCCATGAATGCTTATTATCAAAGTGGGCCTAAACCCGAATGGCAACTTAATTACATCAGTGCCTATGCCAGTATGCATCCCTGGGAGGATTTCGCCGAAACGTTTCGGGGTTATATGGAGATGATTTCTATTCTGGACACGGCTGAAAACGTAAGTTTATTGATTGAAGAAGAAGACACCGCCGATATGAAAGGAGCCGAACTGAATGAGCTTTTGAAACGATATGAAGTCCTGGGAATTAAGCTAAATGAGCTGAATCGTAGTATGGGCTTGCTTGATCTGGTGCCCGAAGTTTATAACACAGGTGTAATCAAGAAAATAAAATTCATTCACCAAATTGCTCGCAAAGGCCGCCAACTCAAAAAAGAGTGGGACCGAGCTTTGCAGGAAGCATAATGAATGAACAAGGCGGCTGAAGATTCAGCCGCCTTGTTCATTTTTAAGTAAGCTCGTTAAAAAGCATTTACGACAAATAACTCCCAACCGTAATAATGTCGGCAAATACCCCCGAAGCAGTTACTTCGGCACCAGCACCAGGGCCTTTGATAACCAAGGGGCGATCGTGATAACGCTTGGTAATAAAAGAAATGATGTTATCAGCACCTTCTAGTGGGTATAAGGGGTGATTAATCCCAACTGATTTCAATCCAATCTGAATTTTGCCGTGCTCGAGCGTAGCTACATAGCGTAATTTTTCGCCTTTAGCGTCTGCATCGTTTACCCATTTTTCAAAAACAGAGTTACAGTTTTCAAGCTCCTCGAAAAATGCTTCAACCGTTGGGGCATTCTGGCAACTTCCGGGCAATAGCGGCTTTATTTCAACGTCTTCAAAATTTACCTGCATCCCAATTTCACGGGCCAGAATCAAAATCTTACGGGCCACATCCTGACCACTCAAATCGTCCCGCGGATCAGGCTCCGTATAACCCTTCGCTTTCGCTTCCTTAACTACCTCGGCAAAACGTAAGCCCGGGCGAAAATTGTTAAAGATGTAGCTTAACGTTCCAGAGAATACTCCTTCGATTTTCAGGAAACGATCACCCGAGGCAATCAGCCCCTGAATGGTATTGATAATGGGTAGTCCTGCCCCTACGTTAGTTTCATACAGAAATTTAACGCCCTTCTTTAGAGCCATGTGGTGCCGACGAACATATTCGTCATAAGAAGCCGCATTGGCTGTTTTGTTAGGTGTTACGATGGATACGGATGCTTCCAACAGGCCTTCGTACGAGCTAACGATTGATTTGTTCGCCGTACAGTCAACGAAAATGCTGTTGGGCAGATTAAGTTCTTTAACTCGTTCAACAAAGGAACCCATATTAGCCGCTTCGCCGTTTTGTTCGAGCCGGTCCTGCCAGTGTTCCTTTGAGATACCGCCTTCATCAAATAACATTTTACGGCTATTCGTAACGGCAATCAGCCGGATTTTAATATTCCGGTAATTGCGTAGGAAGGTTTCCTGCTGGTCCAGCTGATGCAATAGGGTTTTGCCAATCAGCCCAGTCCCCATCAGGAAAATATTCAGCGTTTTTATCTGGTCAGCAAAGAAACTTTCATGAATAACATTTAGAGCTTTTGACAGGTCTTTCCGTTCGATTACTACGGAAATATTCAGCTCTGAACTCCCCTGAGCCGTGGCAACGATATTGATACCGTTTTTACCAAGCACAGAAAACAGGCGGCCCGAAACCCCGGTATGACGACGCATGCCCTCCCCTACTACCGCAATAACCGATAGATTTTCCTGAATATCAATACCTTCAATATCGCCCGTACGTAGTTCATTCGCAAAATCCGTTTCAATAATGTCCCGAACTTTCGTTGAAAATTTAGGATCGATCGCAAAGCAAATGGAGTGCTCGGATGAAGCCTGCGAAATCAGAATCACCGAAATATCATAGCGAGCCAGTACAGTAAAAAGCTTAGCCGATACCCCAGCCACACCAATCATGCCTGAGCCCTGAAGGTTAACCAGGGCCAGGTTATCAATAGAACTGATACCCGTAATGATGTACTCATGCGGGGGAGCCTGACGCGTTACGATCGTGCCAGGGTGGCTGGGATCAAACGTATTCAGAACCTTAATTGGAATATTTGCTTTAAAAGCGGGTGTCAGGCTGGGTGGATAAATGACCTTGGCCCCGAAATGAGTCAGCTCCATTGCTTCAGCATAACTTACTACGGGAATAGTAAAGGCATTTTTAACTTTCCGGGGATCGGAAGTCATCATCCCAGGCACATCTGTCCAGATTTCAATGACAGAGGCATTCAGAGCAGACCCGAAAATGCTCCCGGTATAGTCCGAACCGCCACGACCCAAGGTTGTGGTGATACCATCTTCGGTTGAGCCAATAAAACCCGTAATTAACTGTAAGGCTTTTGTTTTCGAGAAATGATGCTGAATCAGGTGATTCGTCATTTCAAAGTTTACCTCGGCCTGCTGGAATTCTGCATTGGTTTTAATCACCTTACGAGCATCCAGAAAGGCACAATCTACGTGCTGGTCTTTCAGAATTTCGGCAACAACTGTTGTTGAAAGCCGTTCACCAAAACTAACCAGGAGATCAGACGTACGAGGTGATATTTCCCGAATCAGGGAAATGCCCCGCAGCAAATCTTCCAGTTCATTAAATAAAGACATCACGTCAGCAATGACCCTACTCCGAAAGCGGGGCCCAATGAAGTGATTAACCACATCCAGGTGCCGATCTGAAGCTTTTTTAAGAATATCTCTATATTCTTCATTGCGAGCTGCCCGGTTTCCCATTTCCAGCAACTGATTGGTAAACCCGCCCATCGCTGAAAAAACCACGGCAATTTTTTCACCGCGTTGTAAATTATCGTGTATAATGCCCAGAACGGACTCAATGGCTTTGATGCTTCCTACGGAGGTACCACCAAACTTTAGAACTTTCATAAGCTAAGAAACGGCCTGCTGGCCACAAGTACATAAGCTCCTGGGGTATGAGCTTGGGGATTGAGAGCCGCAAAGATAGCTGAGTCCGTTGGTTCACGCTTGTAGATTTCTAAAATCCATTGGATTAGTCGCTTCCTGATGCCGCCAGAGCTCCCGAAAAAGCAGTCCATTTTTTCGTAACCAATCAAATGTCCCCTCTTCGGCAATGTGCCCTTTATCTAATACGTAGACATAATCAAACTGCCGAAGCAGGTGTAGCCGGTGCAAAGAAGAAATCACGGCCTTATCCGCAAAGGCACTAAACAGGCGTTCGTAAATAAGGGCCTCGGTTCGAGGGTCTACACTCGAAGTAGGTTCGTCCAATAGCACAATCTGGCTGCCCTGAGCGGCCAGAATGCCACGGGCAAGTGCCAGCCGCTGCTTCTGCCCCCCTGAAAGATTAACTCCTTTTTCCTGAATGTTAGATTCAAAGCCATTAGGTAATTGCTCAACTACATCCTGAAAATGAGCAATTTCACAAACCTCCAGGAGCTTCTCTTCTTCGAAAGGTAAGCCTAGCGTGATGTTATACAGAATCGTATTCTCAAAAATTTCGGGTTCCTGAGGAAATAACGTAACTGTTTCGTAAAGCGGCGTTAGATCAGTGGCAGGATGCCCATCAATGGAAAAGTGATATCCTGATTCGGGTTGATATAGGCCTCTTAATAAGGCAAGCAAGGTACTTTTTCCACTCCCACTTTCACCAACTAATGCAATCCTCTGGCCTCGCTGAATATGAATATTGAGGTTTGTCAAACTGGGTCGATCTTCCTGATGCGAAAATGAAAACTGGCCTAGCTCAATATTTTGCCAATTTTCAGGTAAGGGTTGTGTTCCTTCCGGGCGATGTTGCTGTTGATAGGCTTCGGCGATGTCCTGAGCCGTCATCAGGTCAGTATTAAACCGTACAATGTCTGTGTATTGCCAGGCTACATCCTGAAAAACACTAGTGAATTGATTTACATAACCCAGCAGCGTTACCAAACCACCTACGTAAAAAACCTGTGAAGGGTTCCAGTTTTGGTAGATATAGCCCAGCGTGATGATGGTATAAATCAAAGCGATTAATTGCTCGGCCGTAAACCACTTCCACTCATTAATAACCGCATTTTTACGAAAGGGCGAAAAAATAGCTGCAACTTTTCCCATTAGCCCTGTTTCCATGCTCTTCTCCAGCCGTAAGGTAATAACCGTAATGATATTGGAAAGGCTATCAAATAAAGTGGCCGAAACCACGTGTTCGCGTTCGTTTACCTCATCGAGTGTGCGGACAAACGGTTTATCAAATTTGAAGATGATCCAAAGTGTAAACACACCAATAATTACGCCAATACAACCATATAAAGGAGAAAAATAGAGCATAGCCCCCAGCGAAAACAGAAACTTCGCAAAGGCATGCAGATACATGAAGCCATTTTGGAAGAATTCTTTCAAAGCTTCGTAGGCTTTACGAATCCGGTTAATGGTTGCTCCGGAATGATGATCCTGATGCCATTTGACGGGCAAATGCAGGGCCTGATGGTATCGTTCCTGTAAAAAATTACGACTTAAGTTAAAAGCCAGCTCACGTTCCAGCACCCGGGCAGGGCCGTGGAAAAGCCAGAAAACCAATCGTATGATCAGATACCCTACTGAATACCAGATAGCATAACGAATAGCCTGAGAACCATCCTGTTGTAACTTGTCAACCAACCACCCTAATAGAAAAGGCAAAGAGGCTTCGACCAAATTGGAAAGAATAAAGAGAATGTATATCAGCAAATATCGCTTTCGTTCGTGCCGAGCATAATGCCAGGCCGTTCGAAGCATATTTATGTAGGGGTTAGTCATGGTTCAGCAGGGGTCGGATTTTAATCAGGAAGCAATTAATATTTTTTCAGTAAGAAAATCCGCTGTTGCTGTTCGTCTACTGATATTTCTATTTCCAGACGATCATCAGGCCATAAGCCGGTAATCCTGGAGGGCCACTCAACAAAGCAGAAATCTCCCGAATCGAAGTATTCTTCTACACCCATATCCAGAGCTTCCATTTCTGACTTAATTCGGTAAAAATCAAAATGATATACTGTCTCTCCCTGATCCGTCAGGTATTCATTTACTAAGCCAAATGTCGGGCTTTGAACGGTTTGCAACACACCTAATTCACGACATAAGGCTTTGATAAAGGTGGTTTTTCCGGCCCCCATTTCTCCCTCAAATAACCAGACATTCTGATCCTTCCCAAAAGCCAGAATCTGACGTGCCGTTTCGGATAATTCTGTCAATGAAGGGCAATAAATGGTTTTTTCCTGCATGTTTATTGATGTTGACTGATCAGCTATGTATCAATTAAAAACTTAAAATCGAAAAGGTTCAAGCAGGAAGCACTTTTTCCAGGCGATCAACAATCATTGCTACAGCCGGACATATTTGGGTATTCGCCAGCGTTAAGGTGAGGATCTGGTGCATTCGTCGGCGGTTGGTATGCGGATATTCACGGCACGCCTTAGGTCTTACCTCGTAGATTGAGCAATAGTTATCAGCCCCCAGAAAGAAACAGGGAGAGCTGTTTAATACGTAATGCCGGTCTTCGTCCAGATGCAGATATTTGCTAATGAAGTCCGCTGGCCGTAGCCTAAGATGCCAGGCAATGCGTTCAATATCAGCATCCGTAAAAATCGGGCTAGTCGTTTTGCAGCAATTGGCACAGCTCAAACAATCCATTTCCTCAAAAACTTCCTCGTGCAATGCTTCAAAAGCTTCGTCGAGTTTTTTAGGTTTACGAGCTTTTAAACGATTAAGGTACCGCTTATGCTCAGCATAACGCTCATTCATAATGCAAAAATAAGGGTTCGCCCCTGGCTTAGTGTTTTTTACATTTCTTTATAAAGCCTAAAAGAAGATTCTATTTCAACATGCTTAGGCTTAACACTCTGGACAACAAGAAATAGCTCACCTATGATTCGCACCGCTTTAGCAGGCTTCGGAGATTCAGCACATTATCTTCACGCCCCTTTTCTACTAGCTAACCCAGCCTTTGAATTAACGCATGTATTCGAACGCTCCAAAAACCGAGCGTCAGAAGCCTTCCCTTTTGTTACGGTGGTGCGTTCGCTGGAAGAATTACTGGCTGAGCCTAATATTGATCTGGTAATTATCAACACCCCCAACGAAACACATACCGACTATACCCGCCAAGCTTTACAGGCCGGAAAACACGTAGTTGTTGAAAAGCCTTTTACACCTACTGTCGAAGAAGCTGAAGAATTAATTAGTCTGGCAAAAGAGAAAAATCGGGTTCTCACGGTTTATCATAATCGCCGCTGGGATAGCGATTTCCGTACGGTTCAACAGGTATTAACAAACGGTGAGTTAGGTGAACTAGTGAGTTATGAAGCTCAATATGATCGTTATAAACCCATTCTGAATGTAAAAGCCTGGAAAGAAACGCCTTCGCCCGGAAGCGGAACCTTATATGATCTAGGTTCACATATTCTGGACCAGGCTTTAGTACTGTTTGGCAAACCAAAATCCGTTTCAGCGGAAGTCTGGAAACAGCGTGAAGGCACCAGTATTGACGATGCCTTTGATATCCGGCTGGCTTATGAAAACCTGCGGGTACGATTACGCTCGAGCCTACTGGTACGCGAGCCTGGGCCTCGTTATATTCTGCATGGTAAACTGGGCAGTTTTCTAAAACCTGGAATAGATATTCAGGAAGATCAATTGAAGGCCGGGGAAATTATGCCCGGGCATCCTAACTTTGGAGTGGAATCCGAGGCATTATGGGGACTCATTCACACCGAATTAGATGGAATAGAAATTCGTCGTACCCAGGAAAGCCTCCCCGGAAACTGGGGTTTATTCTACCAAAATGTAGCTGATGCTATTGAACACGGTGCTGACATAGAAGTCAACCCTGAGCAAGTAATTACTCAACTACAAGTAATTGAAGCCGCTTACAAGAGCAGTAAAACAGGGCAGGTCGTTCACATATAACGAATAAAGGGTTTCGAATTCGAAACCCTTTATTCATTCATAGTTCATTATTAGTAATGGCCGCCTGGCTGGTCGGAACGCTAACTCCATTATGGCTGTACTTATTTTCAACTTGATACCCTTTTCGTCGAGGATTGGTAACGTCCTGTACCGCACCGGGTAAGAACCGATTAATGGTTCCTAACAAATTTGCGGTTAGTTCGGGGAACAGGTGATCCATCAGTACTAGTAATTTAGCTGGGAAACTGATTACTACTTCTGCCCGACCGTCCTGTAAACCTTCCAGAATTTGCTCTGCGGCTGTTTCAGCACTCAAGGATAATAAGGGTAATGAATCGGCAATTTTAAACCAGGTATATTCCTGCTGGTGTTTGCCTTTAATGATTGCATTACGTGAGCTACCCGTACGCATAAGTCCCGGATACACTGTTGTGACATAAATACCCTGCTCTATTAACTCTGCCCGTAACCCTTTTGATAATCCACTTAAGGCAAATTTACTGGCAACATAGGGCAATAAATGCGGTACAGCTACCTTTCCGCCAATAGAAGAAATATTTACAATCCGGCCGGTTTTGCGGGATTGCATATGAGGTAAAACGGCACGAATGGCGTGCAGTGGGGCGTAGAAATGTGTTTCCATCGCCTCGTCATATTCCTGAAGCGACATATTCTCAACTGGCCCCACCTGAATCACACCGGCATTATTAATCAGTGCATCAATACGGCCGTAATAATTCAGCACTTCTTCCATCAGGTGCTCAACCTTTTCCGGTTTAGTCAGGTCACAAACAAAGGGAACCACTTCTGCACCGAGTTCGGCAATTATTTCCCCGGCTCTTGCCAGTTCGCCTTCATCACGGGCACAAAGTGCCAGCTTTGCACCCCGGCAAGCCAGCTGACGGGCAATGACCAACCCTAATCCACGCGAACCGCCAGTAATAAGAATAACTTTATTACGAAAGTCAAAATGTCGTTTTGCCCGAACATATTGCCGAACCGCCACGGCGACTCCAATTCCCAGAGCCAAAGACAGAATATTACGTTGTTTAGACATATCTGATCAATTTAGTTTCCTATACATTTGTTGAAAAATTCATTCCAATTAGTGGCATGTTTTCTTTCCCACTTGTAACTACAATTGACAAAACCGAAGCACTTAATGCCGCTTCGCTTTATTTTGAAACGATATGGTATTTCCAAACTTGGCTGATCCTGCGGTACTGATTAGTTTATTGACTCTTTCCTTTCTGGAAATCGTTTTGGGAGTCGATAACATTATTTTTATTTCGATTGTGGTTGGCAAGCTTGATCCCCGGCAACAACGGCAAGCCCGTACTATTGGCTTACTGCTGGCAATGGTCTTCAGAATTGGATTGCTTTTTGGAATTACTTCGTTATTACGCCTTACCACGCCACTATTTGAAATTTCCTTTTTGCACGAACACGGTACTCAGAATCCCGTAGGAATTAGCTGGAAAGATTTGATTTTGTTAGGAGGTGGCTTATTTCTGATTGCTAAAAGTACCAGCGAAATTCACCATAAACTCGAGGCCACCGCCGAAAGTGCTGAAGGTGGTTCTCCCAAATTTTCGACCCTCGGAATGACCATTGTTCAGATTATTCTGATTGACATGATATTTTCAATCGATAGTATACTGACGGCGGTGGGGCTGGTAGAAAACGTTTGGATTATGATTATGGCCGTTGTGATATCAATGGGAATTATGCTGGTTTTTTCAGGACTCATTGCCAACTTCATTAACCGGAATCCAACGCTACAAATACTGGCCCTCTCTTTCCTGATTGCTATTGGGATTATGCTCGTAGCGGAGTCGTTCCACCAGGAAGTAAACAAAGCATATCTGTATGTAGCAATGGCCTTTTCGCTAATAGTTGAGTTAGTGAATATGCGTTTACGGCGAAATATTGACATGATAAAGCTGAATGGTCAAATGCCCGAAGATGAATCTGAAGAAGTAAATTCATAACTTCATGGCTTGCCTGTTCCCAAAAAAGAATCGCGTCCACAACTAAATTGTAGACGCGATTCTTTTTGCTTCACTATAAGCTTTCACTACCTCTTCTTATTTCTGAGGAGGTGTAGTTAGAAGATAGTTTCGGCGTGTACTATTGATGAGAAACTTCTTTTGAGCGGTAAAACTCTCCGGGTGAATTTCGTTGAAAATACGCTGCCATTCAGCAAACCGACTGGGCTCGGCAGCCTGAAAAGCCGAAACATCTATTTTTTTCTGAGTAAGGTATTCTTCAAAAGACATAATCGTCAGAGTTTTCTATCTGCAAGTTGCGGTATTAAGCCAAATATGTATCAGATTTTTTAATATTTCAATGCGGGTGATTTTCGCAGACCTACATATACCAAAGCCATTAACGTAATAACGCTGCAAATCAGAAAATTAATTTGATAGCTGTTTTTGAGATGATTATGTAAAAAACCCGAAGTAAATGCTCCGATACCGATACCCACTTCTAAAGCGATATACGTAGTAGCTACCGCTCTACCCCGAAACATAGGATCAGATAAGTCCACTGTCCAGGCCTGCAATGCCGGGCTATTCAATCCCCAGGGAATGCCGAATAGAAAGGCCAACGTTAATACTTGCCAGGCACTACCCGTAAACGCTAAACCAAACATAGCTACTACCTGAATAGCAATTGAAACTCGCAACACGGCTACGCGTCCGTACCGGTCTGAGGCTTTTCCAGCGACTAACCTCACCAGCAATGATGATAAGGTGTAAGTCATAAAGAATAAGCCCTTATTCTCAATTCCAACAGCAAGACACAAATCCGGGCCAACCGTTAGAATTAATCCGGTAGCATAACTAGTCAGCAGCATTACCAATGCCGGAGCTAATACTTTCGGCTCAATTATTTCTTCTTTACGAATGAATAATAACCGGGGAGTAAATCGTTGCCGCCGCACAAGTGTTTCTTTCAGGTTCATCAGGATTCCAATCGATAATAACGCGAACACGGATGAAACGTAAAACATGGTATTGATGGATGACCAGCTCACCAGCCAGCTTCCCAGTGGTGGCCCTGCCGACATGCCGATACTGGCCGAAATGCCTAATACACTAATTGCTTCCCCTCTTCGATCTTCGGGAACAACATCGGCAATGTATGCTGAAGTAGCAGTGGGTTTAAATCCCGTTGAAAAACCATGGAATAGCCGAAGCCACAAGAACCCAAAGACACTGGTCATGAATGGATATAGTAATCCGCAAACAAAACACACCAGCGAACCAAAAGCCATAATCGGAACACGCCCAATGGTATCAGTCAATTTTCCGGAAAATGGCCTGGAAATACCTGCCGTTAAGGTAAATAAACTAATGACTAACCCTACATATTCCCGTCCACCCAATGCAGATAGATAGCCGGGTAACTCAGGAATCATCATATTAAAGCTGGCCGTAAATAAAAAATTACTGGCACAAAGCAGCCAAAATTGAAGGGTATATATACTTCGGGAAG